>NZ_JBHYZV010000008.1:49398-131453 GCF_042753905.1 Streptomyces sp. NPDC059248
ACCGGAGCGCGGTCGGGGCATCAGCAGCCGAAGCGGCCGCCGACCAGGTCCCGGAAGAAGCCACAGGAGCCCCACCGGGTCTTCGTGGAGAAGTCTCCGATTTCGATGAGCGCCGGTGCCTCGTCATGTGTGGTCATGGCGATCACATCCCTGTCTCGCCGTTGACGGCGGTGACTTACGGGGCCAAGACTTCCGGGTCGGCCCCGCCCCGTCGTTGTCCGGGCGCGCAACGTCCTTGTCTATCCGCGCACGAGCGGTTCGAAGGACGCGCGGTACTCGCTCGGCGAGACGCCGTAGGTGCTCTTGAACAACCTGCTGAAATGCGCGTGGTCGGGAAAGCCCCAGCGCGCCGCGACCGCGTGCACGGGCCGCTCCCGCTGCCGGAGATCCGCCAGGGCCCGCCGGCATCGCTCCAGCCGCCGGTTCCGGATCAGCGCCGCGGGCGTCGTCCCGTCGGCCGCCAGCACCTGCTGGAGCCTGCGCAGGGACACATGGTGGGCCGCCGCGATCGCCTTCGGGGTCAGTCCGGGATCGCCGAGGTTCTCCCGGACGAAGGCGTCGACCAGGGTGAGCAGCGCCTGCTCCGGACTCGCCGGCGGCAGTGAACTCAGCGTGTCCAGTTCATGGATGAGCAGGGTGGCCAGCAGGTCGACCGCGATGTCGAGAATGCGGTGGAGTTCGGCGGGCCGGTACCGGTCGCCTTCCTGGGCGAGCTCGTGCAGACAGCGGACGAGTACCGAACCGATGCCCTCGTCCGCCGTGAGACGTCTGGCCAGCAACCTGTTGACCTGCGACGGCGGCAGTGGCAGGAGCCGCTTGGAGACGACGAGGAGATCCTGCGTGCCGTCGCCGTACCAGATGCGGAACGGGTTCGAGGTGTCGATGGCCACCAGATCGCCCGTCCGGGCGACCGTCTCACGCCCCAGCTGGCAGACGGCGGCGGAGCCGGAGCGGATGGAGGCGAAGAGATAGTTCTCGGGGTTCGCCTCCGTGAAGACCTCCCGCTTCCGTCGTGTGTTCAGCGACGACGCGTATACCTTCTCGTCCGTGGCCAGCAGGGCGGTGGACCCGCGTACCAGGGTCGACTTCAGGAACCGGGTGTCGGCGAGGTCCTCCAAATACCTGCTGAACTCGGCGCCTCTGGTGCATTCGTAACCCTGCCGGGACGGCTTCCACGGAGATGCGTTCTCGGCGTTGACCATCGTGTCGATCAAAGGTCCCCCAAACGACCGGGAGGTGGGGAGCGCCGCCCGGGTGGCCGGGGCGCCGTGACCGTGTCGCCGTACCGCGGCGGTACGGGCCGTCACCGGTGCCCCCGCCGACCTGGCGCGGTCCACCGGTGCGGCGTCGCGCGGCCTTCCGCGTCCCGGCCCGGCGGAGCCGGTTCCCACCGCTCCGCAGCCCTCCCACACACGGCATCGGTCCACCGCGACGAGTTGCGGAGTACAGGTTTTCGGTTCTGTCGAACCGTGGCGAGTGCCGGCGGTAGGACTCCGGGAGCTGCCAACGGGTTCCACCGCCGAATCCTCTCCCAGCGTGCCGAAACCGCCCGGGCCGGGCAAGATGTTCCCCTGTCCGGGACACGGACGTACCGTGTCCGTGCTGGTCGGGGCCCTGCGGGCGGACGGCGCTACTTTGAAGACACGGCCTACCGGCCGGGGCGCCCCGGCCCGCAGGACACCCTCCGCCCTACTCGCGCGGCTGTTCGAACCGTACCGGTGCCTGGAACCGCGCCCGGCGCGCCGCGCGTCGCAGGACCGTCAGAACGGCGGGACCCGCCAGCAGGATGCAGACGAAGTTGGTGACCGCGCGCCCCGTGTCCCACCCCAGGGACGTCGCCAGGTCGAAGGCGATGTACCGCTGCCACTGCTCGGTGAACGGCAGCCCCGGCAGATAGGCGATCGAACTCCCCGGGTCCACCGAGAACGGCCAGAACGACAGATTGAGCAGAAAGCCGAAGAGATAGCCGGAGAACGAGCCGTAGACCGCGAGCAGCAGCACCTCCCGCCGGCCCGTCGCCCTCGGCAGGAACCCGGCGAGCATCCCGACGAAGGCACAGCCGAACATCTGGTACGGCATCCACGGCCCCACCCCGCCCGTGATCAGGGCCGACGCGAACAGGGACGTACAGCCCAGGGTGAAGCCGAACCCCGGCCCGTACACCCGGCCCGCGAGCACCAGGACGAAGAAGACCGTCTCCACGCCCGCCGTGCCCGCCCCCAGGGGACGCAGCGCAGCGTTGACGGCCGACAGCACCCCCAGCATCGCGAGGGCCTTCGAGTTGATACCGCCCTCGGCGATCTCGGAGACCACCACGCACAGCACCAGGACCAGCAGCACCCCGAAGATCAGCGGGGGCGCGTAGTGCGAGGCGAACGTCCCCGGCGCCACCAGGAACGGCCAGAAGAACGCCACCAGACCGAGGAACGCGGCGAGCGCGATCACCACCCCGGCCCGCGGCCCGATCCTGATCGCCGGGGCCGGTCGCGGGGCCGGTCGCCCGCCCGGGTCCCGGGAGCCGCCGCTCACGCCCCGCCCCCCGGGCCCGCCAGCACCGCCGCGACCTGTCCCACGGTCAGATACGGCAGCGGCGCCACCACCTTCGCGATCTGCGGCGCGAACACCGGCGACGCCACGATCACCTCGGGCGTCGGCCCGTCGGCGACCACATCGCCCTCCGCCATCACCACCACCCGGTCCGCGGCCCGCGCCACGAACTCCACGTCGTGTGTGGCGATCACCACCGAACGCCCCTCGCGCGCCAGCCCGTCCACGATCCCGGCGAGCTGTTCCTTGGCCCGGTAGTCGAGCCCCCGGGTCGGCTCGTCCAGCAGCACCACCGGTGGGGCCGCCGTCAGCTGGATCGCCAGCACCAGCGCCAGCCGCTGGCCCTCGGACAGATCCCGGGGGTGCGTCGAACCCGCCACGTCCGGCACCAGCCGGTCGAGGATGTCCCGGGCCGGGACCGGCACCGTACCCGCCCCCGGGCCCGTCGCGACCGCCGACTCCCGGTCCGCCTGCGCCAACTCCTGGTCGACGCTCTCCAGATACAGCAGATCCGTCGCGGTCTGCGGGACGAGCCCCACCAGCCGCCGGGCGTCGGCCGCGGACAGCTTCCCCGGATCGGCGGCCCGGGGCCGGTCCTCCCCGGCGGCGCCGACCCGTACGCTGCCCGCCTGCCGGGGGCCCGACCCCTGGAGCGCCCACAGCAGCGACGACTTCCCGGAGCCGTTACGGCCCATCAGCGCCGTCACCTCGCCCGCCCGCAGCTCGACACCCACCTCACGGACCGCGGGCACCCCCCGGTAGGAGACCGTCACGCCCCGCGCGGTGAGCACCGCCGCCGCGTCCGCCGGGGGAGCGGCCCGCGCCGGGGGCGGCGCGACACCGTCCAGCCGGGCCCGCAGCGGGGCGGCGGCCCGCCGCGCGTCCCGGATCGACAGCGGCAGCGGCGACCAGCCGGCCGTCCGGCCCAGCTCCACCACCGGCGGCGCGATGTCCGACGTACGGAACACCTCGGCGGGCGGCCCGGACACCACCCGCCCGTCCCCCGGCAGATGCAGGACCCGGTCCGCGTACTGCACCACCCGCTCCAGCCGGTGCTCCGCCACCAGGACCGTCACACCCAGATCGTGGACGAGCCGGACGACCGCCGCCAGCACCTCCTCCGCGGCCGTCGGATCCAGCGCCGACGTCGGCTCGTCCAGGACCAGCACCCGCGGATGGGCCGTCAGCACCGAGCCGATCGCCACCCGCTGCTGCTGACCGCCGGAGAGCTCGTACAACGGACGGTGCCGCAGATCCGCCAGGCCCAGCAGATCGAGGGTCTCCTCCACCCGTTTGCGCATGGTCGCGGGCGGCACCGCGAGCTGTTCCATGGCGTACGCCAGCTCCTCCTCGACCGTGTCCGTGACGAAGCCGTCCAGCGGATCCTGGCCCACCACCCCCACCACATCGGCCAGCTCGCGCGGCGGATACCGGGCGGTGTCCCGGCCGTCGACGACGACCCGGCCGAAGAGCGTGCCGCCGGTGAAGTGCGGCACCAGACCGTTGACGGCCCCCAGCAGCGTCGACTTCCCGACCCCGGTATGCCCGGTCACCAGGCACAACTCCCCCTCCTGCACGGTCAGGTCCACATCGTGCAGCACGGGTTCGGCCGCGCCGTCGTAGACCACGGAGACCTCGTCGAAGGTGATCACAGGGCGTCCTCGGTACGGCGCGCGGCGGCGCGCGGGGCGGAACCGGCCGGGCGGGCCGGAGAGGCGGCGACCGGCAGGGCCGGGGGCGCGGGCGGCGGCGCCAGGAACCCGGCCGCCCCGGCCAGCAGGATCGCCGCGGCCGGCACGGGCGGCAGCGACGGCCAGCCCAGCGGATAGAGCGACGGGTTCAGCTGGGCCGCGTCGAACCCGGCCCCGCTGAACAGCAGCACCGCCGAGAGCACCCCGCACCCGGCGACCGCCCACTCCGGCAGCCGCCATGGATCGGGCCGGTAGACGGTACGGGTCACCCGGCGGCCGCCGAGCCGCAGACCCGCCAGGCACAGCACCGCGCCGACGGCCATCGCGGGCAGCCCCAGCAGCCGCGGCGCCGTCGCGTCGAGCAGCCCGTACGCGCCCGCGCACAGACCGCACATCCCGAGCAGCATCAGCGCGCCCGTCAGCCGCCGCGACGCCCTCGTCGCCGAACCCGCCCGGCCGTAGCCGCGCGAGTCCATCGCGGCCGCCAGCCGCAGCGACCGCTCCAGCGCGTCCTCCAGCACCGGCACCGCGATCCCGCGCAGCGCCCGCAGGCCCTTGGACCGGCCCGCGCGCAGCCTGCGCGCCCGGTGGACCCGCCGCACGCTCTGCACCAGCTGGGGCGCGACGCTGATGGAGACGGTGACGGCGACCCCGAGTTCGTACAGGGCCCCCGGCAGCACCCGCAGGGCCCGCTTGGGGTTGGCCAGCGTGTTGGCCGCGCCGATACAGCACAGCATGCACGCCAGCCGCAGCCCCTCGGTCGCCGCCGACAGCAGCGCCTCCAGCGACACCGGGCCGCCGATCCGGATCCCCGCGTACCAGTCCGGGGTCGGCACCGTCGGCAGGGAGAACAGGAAATGGTCGTCCGGGGTGATCCCGGTACCGAACACGGCCCGGAACACCACCCGGATCGCGATCACGACCAGCGCCAGATACAGGTAGTAGTGGAAGCCCCGGGCCCACGGCGCCTCCGTACGCCGGACGGTGACGACATAGCCGAGGACCGCGAGCACCAGGAGCAGCAGCAGCGGATTGTTGGTCCTGCTCACCGCGGTGGCCAGCGCCAGCGCCCAGATCCACCAGGCCACCGGATGCAGGATCCGGGGCAGCCGCCGCCCGCCCGGGTCCGGCGCCGCGCCGGAGTCGGTACGGATCACCCGGCGGCCCGTCACTCCGGCCGGCGGCGGCGCCGGACGGTGACCGCGGCGGCGGCACCGAGCACCACCACCAGGCCCACCGTGGCGACCACCGGAACGACCGACCCCGGGTCGTGCGCGCTATCCGCGGCCGGGGCCGCGTCCACCACCGTCGGACCGCCGCCGGGCGCGGCCACCGCCCCGGGCGACGAGGCCGCCGCCAACGGGGAGGGCGACGGCGAAGCCGCGACGGACGGCGAAGGCGACGGCCGGGCGGACGACGGCGCGGCGGGCGGCCGCGACGGTGTCACCGGCCGGACCGGGTCGGGTCCGGTATCCGTCCCGGGCGGCGGCGCGGGCGCCTTCTCCGTCGACCGCGGGGTCGCCGCCGCGTCCCCCGACGGCCTGGTGTTGTGGGCGCGCAGCTGGTCGGGGGTGACCTTCGGCCGCCCCTTCGTACCGCCGATATCCGTACCCCCGAAGATCCACAGATCGACGGAGCCGGGCTTCGGCTCGTACAGCATCGCCCCCAACTGGCTGTACTCCCAGGTGTTCTCGCCGGGATCGGCGTGCCAGTACGACCAGTACGCCGACGCGGGCGGGGTGAGGACGCAGTCCTCCTGCTCCGGCGGCGGGAACATCTTCCCGCCCCGGTGGCCGCTGTAGCCGATCCGGCAGATGAACGCCGGACCGTCGTGACCGGTGCCGGCGGTCCGCCAGCCGCCCTGGTTCAACAGCTCGTAGCCCGTCGTCGGGGTCGTCCCGCAGGACCGGTAGACCGGCCCGCCCCACCGGCTGAAGTCCACCGCGAGCACCGCGCCCGACGAGGTGGTGCACCGCCCCATCGGCTGCGGTTCCGCGGCGGCCGGGGACACCGGGGCGGCGAGCGCCGCGGCGACCACCAGCCCCAGGGCGGCGGCCGTCCGGGCGAAACGGCCCCCCGACCGTCCGTCCGAACCGCCCCGCCGCCTCACGGGCGCCGTCCCGTCCCGCGGCGGCGTACGAAGACGACCGCGCCCCCACCCGCCACCAGCAGGACCAGGGCGATCCCGCCGAGCGCCACGGCGTCGATGCCGGTCGACGCGAGATTGCCGCCGCCGCCCGATCCGCCGCTCCCCGGGCCGCCCGCCGACCCGCCGGACGTGTCGCCCGGGGTGACGATCACCGGCGGTTCGTCCGTGCCGGGCCCCGGGTCGGGCCGCGGCGACGTACCGGCCAGGCTCCGCTCCAGCACCCCGAACGAGATCCCCGTCGAGCCGCCGACCGCCTGGGTCGAGGCGCGGACGTCCGAGCCGTCCCGGCCGTCCTTCGCGACGTCGAAGCCGCCGTCGGCGTTCTGCCGACCCGCGAGGAACTCCCGCGCCTTCGCGATCCGCTTCCCGTACGCCCCCTTGTCGAGGGCCAGTCCCTGGACCGCGAGGGCCGCCGAGTTGACCGAGTTCCCGGAGGCGCCGGGGAAGCCGCCGTCGGAGAACTGCCGCCCGGCGAGCCACGTAAGACCCCGCTTCACCGCCGCGTCCGCCCGCTCGCCGCCGACCAGGGCGAGCGCCATGGCGGCCATCGCGGTCGAGTCGACCTCCTGGTCGGCCGGGTCCCGCGCCGGAAGCACACTCGGCCAGGCCCCCGACTCCTTCTGCAAGGAGAGCAGATACGCCACCGGCGCGGCCGCCGCCTCGCGCTCACCCGCCCGGACCTGGGCGATGATCCCCAAAGACTGCGAGAACACGGATTCCGCGTTGCGGTAGTTCCCGGTGGCGAGACAGCCGTCGGCCTCGGCGGCCGCCGGACACGTCGCCTTCTCCAGCGCCGCGATCAGATCCCGGCCGCCGAACTTCCGGGGATCGCGGCCCACGGACTCGGCCAGCAGGGCGGCCTTCCCGATCGAACCGCCGGAGGGGCGGTCGGTCCCCGCGCGGGTCCAGTCGTGGAGCGTACGGCCGTCGCCGTCCTCGCCGCCCCGGTCGAGGAAGTCGACCATCCCGCGGAGCGTGTCGTTGTCGTGCCCCGTCGCGGCGAGGGCGAACGCGCCGTCGATGGTGAGTCCGAAGTCGGCCCGCCGGGTACCGGGGACGGTGTAGTAACGGCCGCGCAACAGCCGCTCCGGGCCGGTGAGATAGGCGACACCCTTCTTGAGGTCGGGACGGATCCCGTCCTCCTCACCCGGCGGTTCCCCGGGACCGCCGGGGTCCCCCGGGCCGCCCGGGTCGCCGGGGCCGCCCGGCTCCTCCGGGTCCGGCGGGACGACCTTGGCGACCAGGGTCAGCAGATCGGTGTCGGCGCCCGCGAGCGCGGCGGCCGAGGTCGGGAAGAGATGCGGCTCCAGCGCCAGCGCGTCGCTGCTGAACCCGCCGAGCGGGAACTGCTGACGGGCCAGCCAGGCCACGGCCTTGTCGGCCCGGGCCCGGTCCCCGACGGCCCGCAGCGCCTGGGCGGCGAGCGCCGTGGTGGCGACGTCCCCGTGCCCGGTGCCGTTCGTGTAGACCGGCAGGGAACCGTCCGTACGCTGCTGGCCCCGCAACTGGGCGGCCGTCTCCTCCAGGGCGCCCTCGTAGCCCCCCGCCGCGTGCAGGGCGAGGACGATCAGGGCCGTGGCGCGCGGTTCGCCGTCGCAGCGGGTGCCGGGCGGTTCGAGCAGGGAGCCGTGGCCGCCGTCGGCGCACTCCAGCCGGGTCAGCCGGGCGACGACGCGGTCCGGGGGCTCGGCCCCGGCCCGTATCAGGGCGAGCAACGCCAGCACCTGGGCCTCGGTGGTCCCGGCGTGCCGGAAGTCGCCCTCGGCCGAACAGCCCGGCAGCGGGCTCCCATCGGTGTGCCGGGGGCAGACGGCCGCCAGCAGATCGCGCGGCAGATCGTGGCCGCCGTAGTCCGCGGGGTCCTTCCCGGTGATCTCCGCAAGCAGGGCGAGCCGGGCGGCGGCCTCGGGATCCGGGCCCTGGTCCGCGCCCCGCGGATACGCGTAGTCGGTGACCCGGGAGCGCAGATACCCCGAGACCCGGTCCAGCACACCGCTCTTCCCGACCGTCGCCGCCAGCGCGTACGCCGCCTCGGTGGTCAGCAGATCACTGGCCCGGCCCGGCTCCAGCTCCACCCGCTCGCCGTCGACGAGCAGCCGCTGCGCCCAGGCGCCCGCGGCCCGGGTGCGTACCTCGTCCGCCCCGATGCCCGCCCGCACCTGGTCCGGTGTGAAGGACGGCTTCCCGCCCGCGCCGCCGATCTGCGTGGCGCCGAAGACCCAGGCGTCCACATCGCCCGGCTTCAGCCGCCGCGACTTGGCGCCCAGATCGCTGTACCGCCAGTCCTTGTCACCGCGCGCCGCGACCCAGTACGACCAGTACGCCTGGGCGGGCGGGGTTTCGAGGCACTTCTCCCGGTCGGGCGTCGGATACTGCTTGCCGTCGGGCGCCGAGGGGTGGCCGATCCGGCAGATGAACGCGTCGCCGTCGTGCTGGGTCCCGGCCGTGGTGAACCCGCCGGTCCGCAGCAGTTCGAAGCCCGTGGTGGGGGTCGTGTCGCAGCCCCGGACGACCGGCCCGTCGAACGCGCCGAAGTCGACGGCGACGACCGACCCCTTCGTGGAGGTGCACTTCTCGGGCGCCTCGGCGGCCGCCGGGGGAGCGGCGGCGTACACCGCGCCCTGGACGAGCAGGAACACCGCGGTCAGGACGGACACTCCGGACAGAGCCGGGCCGCGTACGGCGACAGGCGCCCCCGGGCGGCCACGGCCGTGCCGCCGGGTTCTCCACCACCGGTCGGCGCGCTGAATCGAGCGTCGGTACGTCCCCACCACGGCCCCTCGTTCGTCCGCGCGGGCCCGACACGTGGCGGGCGGCCCCACGGCACGGCACAGACGCCGGTGGAGCCGGTCGACCACGCCGTAGTCCTCGACGGCGCTTCTCGCAGAAAAGAGCACCCACCCCAGGCAGTCCGGCTCGCCCGCCGTACGGCGGGCCCACGGTTGCGGGTCAGCGCCGGATTCGCACCGGCTTCCCCTGGGGATGAGCGTGTATCAGCCGCAGTGGAACATGTGGCCGAAGAGACCGTCAAGACGGCCCCGCCCCCTCCCGGGAAACCTTTGCGGGGCCGAAACGCGGCCGGTGGCGCGGTTGTTGACCCTCGGGTACCGTCCAGGGCTGTCACATGGGGGAATCCGGTGCGAATCCGGGACTGACGCGCAACGGTGTGGGACGGCGGGAGCCGTACCGAGTCCGAATGCCCATGCGGCGACGCACCATCCAGGAAGCCGTTACCTCGCGTTCGGACGGCGGCCCGACGCCCCCCGAGCCCCGACGGGCCGCGGTGGCGCGGACCGGCCGGCGTCCCCCACCAAGGAGCAGGCCATATGTCCCGTACCCCCGGCACCGGCACCGGCACCGCGGCGCCCCGTATCCGGCGGCTCCGGCCGCGCGCGCTCGCCGTCCCCGCGGCCGCCGTCGCCCTCACCCTCGCGCTCGGTACGCCCACCGCGTCCGCCACCTCCACCCCGGCGCAGATCGCCGCGTCGAAGACGAACGGCGTCGCCTACCTCAAGACCCTCCAGGCCGCGGACGGCTCCTACGCCGGCTCCGGACTCTCCAACGAGTGGGCGTTCAGCGCCTTCGCCGCCGCCGGAACCGCCCCCGCCGACGTCGCCCCCGGCGGCGACACCACCAAGAACGCCCGCACCGTCTACCGCAATCTGCTCGCCACCCCGGGCTGGCCGTCGGCGACCCCCTATGTCACCGACTACGAACGCGGCACCCTCAACGCCTACGCCGCCGGCATCGACCCGGCCCGCGTCTCCGCCTCCCGCAATCTGATCGCCGACATCCACCGCTACTGGCAGACCGCGGAGCCCGGATACTTCGGCCCCTCCGGCAACTTCAACGGCACCGTCTTCGCGGGCCTCGCCCTCGCCGGCGCCAGAACCCAGACCGGGGCACAGCGCGTACCGCAGGCCCTCCTCGACACGATCGTCACCCGGATCCGGGCCAACCAGCACAACGACGGCGGCTGGGACTACCAGAAGGCCGAGGGCGACCCCACCCGGCTCGCCGCGCCCGGCGACATCGACATGACCGGCGCCGCGATGGCGGCCCTGTGCACCGCCGGAGTCCCCGCGAGCGACCCCGACGTCGTCCAGGGCCGGGACTTCCTCGCCGGGAAGCTGACCTCGACCGGTGCCTTCACCGCGATGTACGGCATCAACTCCAGCTCCAACGCCTGGGCCGTCTCCGGCCTCAACGCCTGCGGCATCAACCCCCAGACCGGTCCCTTCCTCGCCCCGTCCGGGAAGACTCCGATCGACTTCGTCATCGCCCAGCAGTTCACCCCCGGCGGCGGCTTCCGCTACAAGCCCGGCGACACCAGCCCGTCCGCCTACTCCTCCACCGACGCGGTGCGCGCCGTCGCCGGCGGCGGCTTCACCGCCGCCCCGCCGACCCCGGTGACGCCCGGCGCGACCCGCTGGGTCGCGCAGAGCGCCTTCACCCCCGGCACCGCCACCCGGCTCGCCCTCACCATCGACGACGGCTCGGGCGCGCTGAAGGTCTGCTCCGTCGCGTTCACCCCGACCGCCGGCACGACCACCCTGGGAGCCGTCCTCGACGCCGCCACCACCGGGGCGACCCCGGCGGGCTGCGTCACCTCCGTCACCCCCGCGTCCGGCACCGGAGCCGTCACCGCCGTCAACGGCACCGCCAACAGCGGCACCTCCGTCTGGAAGGCGGGCGTCGACGGCTCCGCCCCCAGCGCAGCCACCCGCGACCGGGTGATCGGCGTCGGCGACACCATCGCCCTGCGATACGGCTCCTGACGCCGCGGCACGGGCCCGGCCACCGGGCCCGTACCGCCCCGCCCCGGCCCGTACGGTCGGCTCCCGCGCGTCCGTCACCGGCTCGTACCGCCGGGCTAGGGCGCGTCCGCCGACGGCTCGTACCGCCGTGTCCCGCCAGTCCGCCACCGGCCGGGCGCCGCACCCCGTCCCGGGACGCGGACCTGCCCGTACACACGGCCCGCCCGCCCGGCCATACTGGACCTCCGGGGGAGAGCGGAGCACACCGACGGGGGCGACCGAAGGCAATGGCGGAGACCAGGCTGATCCAGGGCCGGTACCGGCTGATCGACGTGATCGGGCGCGGCGGGATGGGCGAGGTGTGGCGCGCCCAGGACGAGTCCCTCGGCCGGAACGTCGCCGTCAAATGCCTCAAACCGATGACCCCCCATCACGACACCGCCGTCACGGGCGTCCTGCGCGAGCGGTTCCGCCGGGAGGCCCGGGTCGCGGCCGCGCTCCAGCACCGCGGCGTGACCGTCGTCCACGACTTCGGCGAGGACGACGGGGTGCTCTACCTGGTCATGGAGTTGCTGGACGGACGCAACTTGAGCCAGCTCCTGGAGGACAACGCCAATCTGCCGCTGCCCGTCGACGACGTCGTCGACATCGCCGTCCAGGTCGCCGACGCCCTCGCCTACACCCATGGGCGCGGAGTCGTCCACCGCGATCTGAAGCCCGCGAACATCGTCCGGCTCACCGACGGCACCGTGAAGATCTGCGACTTCGGCATAGCGCGCCTCGGCGACTTCGCGGCGACCTCGTCCCGGCTCACCGGTACCGGTATCGCGATGGGCACCCCGCACTACATGTCGCCCGAGCAGATCGGCGGCGGACAGGCCGTCGACCACCGCAGCGATCTGTACTCCCTCGGCTGTGTGCTGTACGAGATCGCCACCGGCGTCCCGCCCTTCGACGACGAGGACGCCTGGGCGGTCCTCGTCGGGCACCGCGACACCGTTCCGCAGCCGCTGCGGGTCCACCGGCCCCAGATCCCCGACTACTTCCAGCACGCCGTGCTCGACCTGCTCGCCAAGTCCCCCGACGACCGGCCCGCGCACGCCCGCGACCTGAGCCTGCGGCTGACCCGGAGCGGGGACAGGACACCGGCCGCCGGGCTCCCCGCGGGACCCGCGCCGCTGCCCGCCTGGCCCGTCTGGGAGCGGGGGATGACCGGGGGCCACCACGCCACGGCGACCACGGCGCGGGCGCTGCCCCCCGACCACACCGCGGGACTCACCGGCGAGTGGACCACCGGGACCGCGGTGCGGGCCGCGCTCGCCCGGCAGCCGGTACGCCGCGAACGGCCCACGCCCTTCCCGGAGGCGCTCGCCGTCCTCGCCAGCCGCCACAGCGCCGGACTCAGCCTGGGCCGCCTCGGCCGCTGGGAGGAGGCGGGCGAGGTCCACCGCTCGGTCGCCGCCGAACGCGAACACACCCTGGGCCCCGACCATCCCGACACCCTCGCCAGCCGCTACGAGGTCGCCTTCACCCTCAGCCGCACCGGCCGCGCCGAGGACGCGCTCCGCGCCTTCCAGCAGGTGGCGGCGGGCCGCGAACGCGCCCTGGGCGCCGACCATCCCGACACCCTCGCCGCCCGGCAGGAGACCGCGTACGTCCTCGGCCAGCTGAACCGCCATCTGGAGGCCCACGACGGCTACACGGCCGTACTCGCGGCCCGGGAACGCGCCCTGGGCCCCGACCATCCCGACACCCTGCGCTGCCGCCACAACCTCGCCTTCAACCTCAACCGGCTCGGCCGGGTCGAGGACTCGTTCCGGATGGCCTGCGACGTGGCCGCCGCCCGGGCCAGGGTGCTGGGACAGGACCACCCCGACACCCTGGTGACCCGGTACGAGGTCGCGTACGCCCTCGGTCAGCTCGGCCGCTGGACCGAGGCCCTCGACCACTACCGCGAGGTCGTCGCGGCCCGGGAACGCGCCCTGGGCGCCGACCACCCCGACACCCTCGCCGCCCGCTACGAGGTCGGCATCGGCCTCGGCCGCCTGGGCCGCGGCGCGGAGGCGCTCGACCACTACCGCGCCCTGGTCGCCGACCGCGTCCGCGTCTCGGGGCCCGACGACCCCGAGACCCTCCGCGCCCGCCACGGCCTCGGGGTGAACCTGGGCCGGCTGGCCCGCTGGCAGGAGGCCCTCGACCAGGCCCGCGACATCACCACCCGCCGCGAACGCGCCCTGGGCGCCGACCATCCCGACACCCTCGTCAGCCGCCGCGAGGTCGCCGTCGCCCTCGGCTGGCTCGGCCACTGGCAGGAGGCCCTCACGGCCTACACCGCGGTCGCCACGGCCCGCGACCGCGTCCTGGGCCCCGCCCACCCCGACGCCCTGGCCAGCCGCAACGACGAGGCCCACTGCCTGGCACAACTCGGCCGCCACGACGAGGCGATGGCCCTCTACCGCCGCGTGGCGTCCCTGCGCGACGGTCGCGCGGTCTAGGGCCGTCGAGGAAGGTCCCGCGTGCCCGGCCCGCGCCGGGCGGACTCCCCGCGCGCCGGGTTCCGTTCGCCAGCCTCCGAGCACCACGACGACCACTCCCCACCCCTATTCCGTCCCGCCCGCCCGTACCACGGGGCGGGGATCGTGCGGGGCGGGTCCCCGGGGGCCTAAGCTCTGGATGTGCTCGACGTGAGGCGTATGCGGGTTCTGTGCGCCGTGGTCGCCGGAGGATCCGTCACCGCGGCGGCCGCGAGGCTGGGATACACGCCGTCCGCCGTGAGCCAGCAGGTGGCCGCGTTGGAGCGGCAGACGGGGACGGTACTGCTCGAACGGGTGGGGCGCGGGGTGCGGCCCACGGCCGCCGGACGGCTGCTGGCCGAACACGCCGTGCTCATCGGCCGGCAGATCGCCGAGGCCGAGACCGCCCTCGCCGATCTCAGGGCCGGGCGCACCGGACGGCTCGTGGTGCGGTACGCCGCCGGGTGCGGCGCCCCGCTGATCGCCCCGGCGCTGGCCCGGCTGCGGGCCGCGCACCCCGAGGTACGGATCGAGGTGGGGCCCGTGGACGGCGACGACGCGCTCGCCGACGTGGGCCGGGGACTGGTCGATCTCGCCGTCGTCGCCGACGCGCCGGGCCTCCCGGGACCTGCCGGGGGCGTGCCGGAAGGGGTCCGGCTGGTACATCTCCTGGACGACCCCTACCGTGCCGTCCTGCCCGCGGGACATCCGCTCGCCGCGCGCCGCGTGGTCGATCTCGCCGACCTCGCCCGGGAACCGTGGATCGTCTCCGAGGCCCCCGCGCCGCGCCGCCCGTCCGCCGTGACCGCGGCCGCGCCCGACGTCGTGGTCGGCGGCGAGGACCACGCCACCGTGCAGAGCCTGGTCGCCGCGGGCCTCGGCGTCGCCCTGGCCCCGGCGCTGAGCCTCGGGGCCCGCCACCCCGGGATCGCCGTCCGCCGGGTCCGCGGCCCCGAACCCGTACGCCCGCTCCGCGCCGCCGTACGCACCGCCCCCGGAGGCCACCCCGCCCTGCTCCTTCTCCTCGACGCCCTCCGCGGCACCACTCCCCACCCGGCCTCCCGGGGAGTCCCGCGCGCGGCCCGCGCCGGATAGCCGAAGGTCCTCCGGCTGAGCTGTCGGCGAACGTCCTGGAGTTGCCGTTGCCGCGCTGATTGCATGGGGTGATGGAGATCTTGGTGTTGGGCGGTACGGCGTGGGTGGGCCGTGAGGTGTCGCGGCAGGCGGTCGAGCGGGGACATCGGGTGACATGCCTGGCGCGCGGGGCGAGCGGGGCGGTGGCCGACGGGGCGCGGCTGGTGGTCGGCGACCGGCGCGAGCCCGGCGCGTACGGGCCGCTGCTCGACCGGGAGTGGGATGCCGTCGTCGAGGTGTCGTGGCAGCCGGGCTTCGTGCGCGGGGCGCTCGACGCGCTGGGCGGCCGGGCCGGGCACTGGACGTATGTCTCCAGCTGTAGCGCCTACGGCTCCCACGGCACGCCGGGCGCGGACGAGTCCACGCCCCTGCTCGTCCCGACCGCCGCCGTGACCGGCCGGGACGAGGTGGACCGGACGGTGTACGGCGAGGCGAAGGTGGTGTGCGAGCGGGCGTCGGCGGACGCGGTGGGCGACCGGCTGCTGATCGCCCGCGCGGGTCTCATCGGCGGTCCCGGTGACGGCAGCGGACGGTCCGGCTACTGGGCGGCCCGGGCCGCGCGCGACCCGCACGGGCCGATGCTGGTGCCCGACACCCCCGCGCTGCCGACCCAGACCGTGGACGTACGGGACCTGGCCGCGTGGCTGCTGGACTGCGCCGAGGGCGGGCGTACCGGCACGTACGACGCGGTCGGTCCGGTGGTTCCGTTCGCGGAGTGGATCGCGCTGTCCCGGCGGACCGGCGGCCATCTGGGCGAGGTGGTGACCGCGGAGTCGGCATGGCTGCTGGAGCGGGGCGTGGCCGAGTACATGGGGGCCGAGTCGCTGCCGATGTGGCTGACCGAGCCGGGCTGGGAGGGCTTCTCGGCACGCAGCGGGGCGGCGGCGCGCGCGCAAGGGCTGCGGCACAGGTCGCGGGAGGAGCTGCTGGCGGACGTCCTGCGATGGGAACGGGAGCAGGGGCTGGACCGGGAGCGGCGGGCCGGGCTGAGCGCCGGGCGGGAGCGGGAGCTGCTGGACGCGCTCGGCTGAACTCCGCACTCCGCACTCCGCGCCTCCGCCGAAGCGGACCGGGGCACCGCGCCCGTACCGAGGCCGACGGCCCGGGGGGAGCACCGCCACCGCGTAGAATCCGGCCCCCCGCTTCGTGACCACGGCCCCGGATCCGCGCACTCGTCCGGCCCGACCCCCGACCCCCGACCCGAGGTCCGCACTATGCCCGCACAGACCGCGTACGACGCCGTGATCGTCGGCGGTGGCCACAACGGCCTGGTCGCCGCCGCCTACCTGGCCCGCGCGGGCCGCTCCGTCCTGGTGCTCGAACGGGCCGCCGTCACCGGCGGTGCCGCCGTCTCCACCCGGCCGTTCGCCGGGGTCGACGCCCGGCTCTCGCGCTACTCGTACCTCGTCTCCCTGCTGCCCGGCAGCATCGTGCGCGACCTCGGGCTCTCCTTCGCCGTACGGAAGCGGACCGTGTCGTCCTACACCCCGTACGGCACCGGGGGGTTGTTGGTGGGGGCCGGACGGACCCGGGAGTCCTTCGCGGCGCTCACCGGCGACGACCGCGAGTACGAGGCGTGGCGCGCCTTCTACGAGCTGACCGGACGGGTCGCGCGCCGGGTCTTCCCCACCCTTACCGAGCCGCTGCCCACCCGGGCCGGGCTACGGGCCCTGATCGACGACGACGCCGCCTGGCGGGAGCTCTTCGACGAGCCGATCGGTGTCGCCGTCGAACGCCGGTTCCGGCACGACCTGGTCCGGGGCGTGGTGCTGACGGACGCGCTGATCGGGACCTTCGCCGACGCGCACGATCCCGGTCTCGTCCAGAACCGCTGCTTCCTCTACCACGTCATCGGCGGCGGTACCGGCGACTGGGACGTACCGGTCGGCGGCATGGGCGCGCTGACCGACGCCCTCGCCGACGCGGCCCGCGCCGCCGGCGCCGAGATCGCCACCCGCCACGAGGTGACGCGGATCGCCACCGACGGCACCGCGGCGGAGGTCGGCTACCGTACGGAGCACGGCGACGGCACCGACGGCACCGTCGCCGCCCACCACGTCCTGGTCAACGCCGCGCCCCGCGAACTCGCCCGGCTCCTGGGGGACGAGCCGCCCGTCCCCGCCCCCGAGGGCGCGCAGTTCAAGGTGAACATGCTGCTGCGCAGGCTGCCCCGGCTCAAGGACACATCGGTCGATCCGCGCGACGCGTTCGCGGGCACGTTCCATATCTCCGAGGGATACGGACAGCTCGCCACCGCCTACCGGGAGGCCGCCGGGGGCCGGCTGCCGACCGCTCCGCCGTCGGAGATCTACTGCCACTCCCTGACCGACCCGTCGATCCTCGGTCCCGGCCCGGCGGCCCGGGGACTGCACACCCTCACCCTCTTCGGGCTGCACACCCCGGCCCGGCTGTTCGCCGGCGACAACGACGGCACCCGCGCCGAACTCCTCGCCCGCACCCTCGCGGAGCTGGACTCCCGGCTGGCGGAGCCGATCGCGGACTGCCTCGCCACCGACGCCGACGGCGCGCCCTGCGTCGAGGCGAAGACCCCGCTCGACGTCGAGCGGGAGCTGGGCATGCCCGGCGGACACATCTTCCACCGGGACCTTTCCTTCCCGTACGCCACCGAGGACACCGGGCGGTGGGGCGTGGAGACACGGCACGCCAACGTCCTGCTGTGCGGCGCGGGCGCGGTCCGGGGCGGCGGCGTCAGCGGCGTCCCCGGACACAACGCGGCGATGGCCGTCCTGGGCCGCTGAGCCGACCCGCCGCCCCGCTGCGTCTGCTCGGCGCGGAGCCCGTTCAGTCCTTCGACGCCGTCCAGCCGGCCGGCTCGATCCGTGCCGCGTCCCGGGGCCTGGACTCGTCGAAGACCGTACGGCGCCCGTCCTCGACCCGGATCCCGTCCACGTACGCCCCTCGCCCGACGTACCGCCGGTCGGTGGTGTACCGCCAGCGCAGCCGGAGACCGGTCTCCCGCCACGCGGACAGATCGGCCGTCAGCCGGTGCCAGACCCGCCCGGACCAGCCGGTGACCGCCCCCGTGGGGTGATCCCGGTCCGGCTCCCCGGGACGGGACGTCCGAAACGGCACCGGCCGCCAGGTCGCGCCGCCGTCGGTGGTGGCTTCCAGGAAGAGCGCGTCGGCGGCCGGTTCGGTGTCCCACCACAACGAGCAGCGCAGCCGCTGACGCCCTGCCGGGCCGCCGAACGCGGGCAGCTCCGGCAGGGTCAGGGTGGCCGTGGTGCCGGAGGCCGTCCCCGAGAACCAGGCGGTACGGCCGTCGGCCGGGCGTACCGGCACCGCGCGGGCCATCCGGTCGGCGGCGGCGACCCGGGGCGCGCTGCCGGAGCGCCAGGTGCGCACCGGGTGCACCGAGTTGCCGAGGACGATCAGGAACGAGTCCGTCGTCGGGTCCAGGACGAGGCTCGTCCCGGTGAACCCGGTATGCCCCGCGGTCAGGGGAGTGGCCATCGCCCCCATGAACCAGTGCTGGTTCAGTTCGAAGCCGAGACCGTGCTCGTCGCCCGGGAACGCGGTGTTGAAGTCGGTGAACATCAGCTCGACGGATGCGGGGCGCAGGACGCGCGCCCGGCCGTAGGAGCCGCCGTTGAGGAGCGTACGGGCCAGGACGGCGAGGTCCCAGGCGTCGGAGAAGACGCCCGCGTGCCCGGCGACCCCGCCGAAGGAGTACGCGTTCTCGTCGTGGACCTCGCCCCACACCATCCCGCGGTCGAGCCCGGACCACGGCGGCCGGGAGTCCTCCGTGGCGGCGATCCCCGGCCGCCACGACGGCGGCGGGTTGAAGCGGGTGCGGACCATGCCCAGCGGGCCGGTGATCTCGTCGTGGAGCAGCACGTCCAGCGGGCGGCCCGTGAGCTTCTCCAGGATCAGCTGGAGGGTGATCAGATTGAGGTCGGAGTAGACGTACGCGCTGCCCGGCGCGGCCGCGGGCCGCTCCGCCATGAGCATCCGCAGCTTGCCTTCCCGGGTCGGCTCCCGGTACAGCGGGATCCACGGCCGGAACCCGGAGGTGTGGGTCAGCAGCTGACGTACCGTGATGCCCTCCTTGCCCGCCGCGCCGAACTCGGGCAGATACGACGCCACCGCGGTGTCCAGCGCGAGCTTCCCCCGCTCGACGAGCTGGACCGCGAGGATCGAGGTGAAGAGCTTGGAGACCGACGCCAGGTCGAAGACGGTGTCCCCGGTCATCGGGATCTGCTCGTCCGGGGGCAGCTCGACGCCCGTGTCGGTCTTCTCGTCGTACGCGGCATAGCGCCTGGCCAGTCCGATCGGCCGGTGCAGCGCGACCGTACCGCCGCGCCCGGCGAGCAGGACGGCGCCCGCGTACCAGGGGCGGTTCGGGGCCGGGCGGAGGAACGATTCCGCGTCGGTGACCAGCAGATCGAGCTGTTCGGGGATCAGCCCCGCGCGCCGCGGACCGCCGTGCCGCAGGGTCGGCCGTCCGCCGGAGCCCCCGGCCGGGAAGCCTCCCGCGCCGCCGCCCGCCGTACCCGGTTCCGGTGCCGCGTGGGCGAAGGCGACCGGGCCCAGCGCCAGCGCGCCGCCCACCGCCAGAACCCCGCCGCCCAGTCTCCTCCGGCTGATGCCTCTGCCCTCCGCCGCCGCGTCCTTCGTCACCCGCGCCTCGATTCCGTCGCGTACCGCTGAAAGTATCTTTCGTGGAGTCGATCCGAGATGAAACGTTCTTCCGGCGCGCCGCCGCTGTCAACCGTTCTTTCCCTCATGATCGCTGACACTCCGTTATCTGACGTAGCATCAGAAAATGTCTTCCGGTCTCCGGGCGGCTGCGGCATCCTGCGCCCATGGAGACGGAGCTGAGCACATCCCTCGGCGTCGAGCACGCCATCTTCGGCTTCACGCCGTTCCCGGCGGTGGCCGCGGCCCTCACCCGCGCGGGCGGATTCGGTGTCCTCGGCGCCGTCCGCTACACCGACCCCGACGAGCTGCGGCGCGATCTGGACTGGATGGAGAAGCACACCGGCGGCAAGCCCTACGGACTCGATGTCGTCATGCCCGCCAAGTCCGCCGCGTCCACCGACGTCGCCGCGTCCCCCGGCGGCCGGACACCGACCGAGGCCGATGTGGAGGCGATGATCCCCGAGGGGCACCGGCGGTTCGTGGCGGACGTCCTCGACCGCCACGGCGTGCCGCCGCTGCCCGAGGGCGAGGAGTCCGGCTGGCGGATCACCGGCTGGATGGAGCGGGTCGCGCGCAGCCAGCTCGACGTCGCCTTCGACTATCCGATCCGGCTGCTCGCCAACGCCCTCGGCTCCCCGCCCGCCGATGTCGTCGCCCGCGCCCGTGAACGGGGCGTCCGGGTCGCGGCGCTCGCCGGCAGCGCCCGGCACGCCCGCCACCACGCCGACGCCGGGATCGACATCGTCGTCGCCCAGGGGTACGAGGCCGGCGGCCACACCGGCGAGATCGCGTCCATGGTCCTCACCCCGGAGGTCGTGGACGCCGTCGACCCGCTGCCCGTACTCGCCGCCGGGGGCATCGGCAGCGGACGGCAGATCGCCGCCGCACTCGCCCTCGGCGCCCAGGGGGTCTGGCTCGGCTCGATCTGGCTCACCACCACCGAGGCCGACCTCCACTCCCGCGCGCTCACCGCCAAACTCCTCGCCGCCGGATCCGGCGACACCGTCCGCTCCCGAGCGCTCACCGGCAAGCCCGCCCGTCAGCTGAGGACCGAGTGGACCGACGCCTGGGACGATCCCGGGGGGCCGGGACCGCTGCCCATGCCCCTCCAGGGCCTGCTGGTC
Source organism: Streptomyces sp. NPDC059248 (assembly GCF_042753905.1). Lineage (NCBI taxonomy): Bacteria > Bacillati > Actinomycetota > Actinomycetes > Kitasatosporales > Streptomycetaceae > Streptomyces > Streptomyces sp. NPDC059248. Next base: position 69,976 of record NZ_JBHYZV010000008.1, read on the forward strand.
GCCGAGGCCGTGTCCCGGATCCAGAGGTACGAGGTCGCCCCGCTGCTCGGCACCCCGGTCGGCCAGATCGTCGGCCGGATGACCGAGGAACGCCCCGTCAGGGCCGTACTGGACGAACTGACCCGGGAGTTCGAGGCCGCCGTCGACCGGGTCGTCCGCGTCGCGGGGAGGGACCGCCGATGACCGGGCGGCCCGAGCGGTCCGGGATCCCCGCGCCCCCGTCCGGCCCTCCCCACGGCTTCTGGGCCCAGGCCGCCGCCGACCCGGACCGCACCGTACTGATCACCCCCGAGGGGGAGGAGTGGACCGCGGGACGGCTCCATCGGGACGCCAACCGGCTGGTCCACGGGCTGCGCGCGGCCGGTGTCGGCCGCGGCGACGCCTTCGCCGTCGTCCTCCCCAACGGGGCCGAACTCCTCACCGCCCAGCTCGCCGCCACCCAGGCCGGGATGTACCTCGTCCCCGTCAACCACCATCTCGTCGCCCCCGAGATCGCCCATATCCTCACCGACTCCGGCGCCCGCGTCCTCATCGCCCACGAACGGTTCGCCGACACCGCGGCCCCGGCGGCCGACGAGGCCGGACTGCCACCGGCCGCCCGCCACGCCGTCGGCCCGGTGGAAGGCTTCCGCCCGTACGCCGAACTGCTCACGGGACACCCGGGGACCCCGCCCGCCGACCGCGAACTCGGCTGGGTGATGAACTACACCTCCGGCACCACGGGACGGCCCCGCGGCATCCGCCGCCCCCTCGGCGGACGGCTCCCCGAGGACACCCACCTCGGCGGCTTCCTCCGCTTCTTCGGCATCCACCCCTTCGACGGCCATGTCCATCTGGTCTGCTCACCGCTGTACCACACGGCCGTCCTCCAGTTCGCGGCCGCTTCCCTGCACATCGGCCACCCCCTGGTCCTGATGGACCGGTGGACGCCCGAGGAGATGCTGCGCCTGGTCGAGACGTACCGCTGCACCCACACCCATATGGTGCCCACCCAGTTCCACCGGCTCCTCGCCCTGCCCGACGAGGTCCGGCTGCGGTACGACGTCTCGTCGATGCGCCATGCCGTCCACGGTGCCGCGCCCTGCCCCGAGCAGGTCAAACGCGCCATGATCGGGTGGTGGGGGAGCTGTGTCGAGGAGTACTACGCGGCGAGTGAGGGCGGTGGGACCTTCGCGAGCGCGGAGGACTGGCTGAGGAAGCCGGGCACGGTCGGCGCCCCCTGGCCCATCACCGAGATCGCCGTCTTCGGCGACGACGGCGAGCGGCTGCCGCCGGACACGGTCGGCACCGTCTATCTGAGGATGTCCACCGGCGGCTTCCGCTACCACAAGGACGACGCCAAGACCGAGCGGAACCGGATCGGCGACTGGTTCACCGTCGGCGACCTCGGCCTCCTCGACGAGGACGGCTTCCTCTTCCTGCGGGACCGCAAGATCGACCTGATCATCTCCGGCGGCGTCAATATCTACCCGGCGGAGATCGAGGGCGCGCTGCTCGCCCATCCGGCGGTCGCCGACGCCGCCGTCTTCGGCATCCCCCACCCCGACCGGGGCGAGGAGGTCAAGGCCGTCGTCGAACCCGCCGAAGGCCGGGAGCCCACCGCCGAACTGGCCGGCGAACTGCTCGCGCACTGCGCCCGGCTGCTGGCCTCGTACAAACGCCCCCGCAGTATCGACTTCTCCGGCGCCCTGCCCCGCGACCCCAACGGCAAGCTGTACAAACGCACCCTGCGCGCCCCTTACTGGGAGGGCCGCGAACGCCCGCTGTGATCCGGCGCGGCCGACGCCGGTACGGGTCCGGCCGCGCCCGCCCCGTACTACCGCCCCGGTACCACAGCCCCCGAGACCACCTCCCCCGACACCATCGGCGCAACTCCTCGCGCGCCCCGCCGCCCCCGATGGCACCGTGGCGGTCATGAAGACCGGCAACGGGCAGCCAGTGCTCCTGACGCAGTGGACCACCTGGGCGCCGCTGGTCGCGGTGATCGCCCTGGTCGCCGCCTGGGGCCGCGAACTGCCCGGTGTCGCGGTTGCGGTCCTGGCGCTCTGCCTCTTCGCGGCGGTACTCGCCGCCGTCCACCACGCCGAGGTCGTCGCCCACCGGGTCGGCGAGCCCTTCGGCTCCATCGTGCTGGCCGTCGCGGTGACCATCATCGAGGTCGGCCTGATCGTCATGCTGATGATCGGCGGCGGGGACAAGGCGTCGACCTACGCCCGGGACACCGTCTTCGCCGCCGTGATGATCACCTGCAACGGGATCGTGGGCATCTCCCTGCTCGTCGCCACCCTGCGCAACCGGATCGCCGTCTTCAACGCCGAGGGCTCCGGCGGCGCCGTCGCCATCGGCTGCACCCTGGCCACCCTCACCCTGATCGTCCCGACCTTCACCACCGGCAAAACGGGCCCCGAGTTCACCGGCGGCCAGCTCGCCTTCGCCGCGGTGGCGTCCCTCCTGCTGTACGGGCTCTTCATCGGCGTCCAGACCGTCCGCCACCGCGACTACTTCCTGCCGGTACGGCCCGACGGCTCCCCGTGCGGACCCGACGAACACGCCGAACCCCCCACCGTCCCGCAGACCTGGGGGAGTCTGGCGCTGCTCCTCGTCGCCCTGGTCGGGGTCGTCGGCAACGCCAAACTCATCTCGCCCTCGATCGAACGGGGCGTCGAGAGCGCCGGACTGCCGAGCGCCGCCGTCGGTGTGGTCATCGCCCTGATGGTGCTGCTCCCGGAGACCCTGGCGGCGGTCCGCGCCGCCCGCAACGACCGGACGCAGACCAGCCTCAACCTCGCCTACGGCTCCGCCATGGCCAGTATCGGACTGACGATCCCGGTCATCGCGCTGGCCAGTATCTGGCTGTCGGGACCGCTGATCCTCGGCGAGGGCCCCACCAACACGGTCCTCCTCGCCCTCACGGCCGTCGTGAGCGCCCTGACCGTGGTACCCGGCCGGGCCACCCTGCTCCAGGGCGGCGTCCATCTGGTGATCTTCGCCGCGTTCGTCTTCCTCTCCTTCAGCCCCTGACGAACCCTCCCGTGCCGAGGCCCCGGCGACTGCCCTGACGAAGGCTCTTCCCGCCGCCGTACCGCGGCCCTTCCCGCCTGGTCACGGCCCCGGCCGCAGCTCCGGCCCCGGCGGTGCGCGCCCCGTCGGCGCGCCGCGCCCGCACACCCCGTTCGTGCGGCCCGTCCGTGCGCGGTCCCATGTGCTACTCACACGTTCCCCATGTGTCCGGCGCATGAACGAGACATGACATCGACGACTGTCCGCCCGCCCCGCCCGGGTGGAAATCTCTGTCTCGCCGCGAAAGCCCGTACGAACGGTCGGGCCGGACGGCACCCGCGACAGCACCGCGGTCCGGGCCCACGACCCCGAAGGCGTCACGACCCACGAGGACGCCTCGGCCCGGGCCGCGGCCACGGATCCGAACGGCACACGAGGGAGAGGGAGGCCGAGTGAACCCGGAGTACGGCGTGTACTGCCAGGCCGACGGTGACTTCTACGACGCACCGCACCGGGCCCGCTCCACCGCCACCGCTCCGGACGCGTCGCTCTTCGCCCCCGCCGGCGCCGCCGTCCCCGAGGGCTGGGAGACCCACCCCGACGGCGACTGGCTCGGCTTCCACCCGGCCGGCACCGAGCTGCCCGCCCAGGGCTGGAAGATCCATGTCTCGGCCGCCGCCGACAACGCCGCCTCCGTGCTGCGACGGGTGCACGACTACTGTCTGACGCACCGGCTGCCGCACAAGTTCGTCCCCTCGCCCCGGCTGCTGCACATCCGCAACGCCAAGTACGCGGACCGCGCCGGCAGCGGCAAGTTCATCACCGTCTACCCCCTCGGGGACGAGACCCTCCAGCAGGTCTGCGACGATCTGACCGCCCTGCTGGACGGCGAGCACGGACCGTACGTCCTGAGCGATCTGCGGCTGGGCGACGGACCGGTGTACGTCCGGTACGGGGCCTTCGCCGCCCGGTACTGTCTCGGCCCCGACGGCCGGCCCGTGGTCGCGATCGCCGACCCCGACGGCACCCTCGTACCCGACCCGCGCGGCCCGTCCCTCAAGACCCCCGCCTGGGTCACCCCGCCCGCCTTCCTCCGTCCGCACCTCGAAGCCCGGGCCGCCCTCGGCACCACCGGGATGCCGTACGCGATCGAGGCGGCCCTGCACTTCTCCAACGGCGGCGGGGTCTACCGGGCCCGCGACACCCGTACCGGCGCGACCGTCGTCCTCAAGGAGGCCAGGCCCCACGCCGGACTCGCCGCCGACGGCGCCGACGCCGTCACCCGGCTGGAGTGCGAACGCACGGCGCTCGAACAGCTCGCCGGACTCGACTGCGTACCCGCCGTCCACGAGGCGTTCGACATCGGCGGCCACCACTTCCTGGCCCTGGAGCACATACCGGGGCACACCCTCAACACCCTGCTCGCCCGGCGCTTCCCGCTCAATGTGCCCGAACCGTCCGCCGAAGCCGCCGCCGAGCACGCCGACTGGGCCGCCCGGATCCACGGCCTCGTCGAGGACGCCGTCCGCCGCGTCCACGACCGCGGCCTCGTCTTCAGCGATCTCCACATGAACAACATCATGGTGACGGAGGACGAGACCCGGGTGGTCCTCCTCGACTTCGAGGCCGCGTTCCCCACCACCGACACGGACCGCCGCCAGACCGTCGCCAACCCCGCCTTCGTCGCCCCCGCCGACCGGACCGGCAGCGATATCGACCGGTACGCCCTCGCCTGCCTCAGGCTCGCCCTGCTGCTGCCCCTGACGACGCTCTTCTTCGTCGACCGGGGGCGCGCCCCCAGGCTCGCCCGGGACGCCGCCCGGCTCTTCGGAACCGACGAGGCCGCGCTCGCCCCCGCCGTACGGGAGATCGTCCGGGGCACCCCGGCCGAACACACCCCCGGGCCCGACGTCCCCGAACCCGGCGACTGGCCGCGCAGCCGGGACTCCATGGCCAGGGCGATCGCCGCCTCCTTCACCCCCGAGCGCGACGACCGCTGCTTCCCCGGCGACATCACCCAGTTCACCACCCGAGCCGGCGGACAGTGCTTCGCGACCGGCGCCGCCGGAGTGCTCTACGCCCTGCGGGAGACCGGCGCCCCGCCGTCCCCCGAGGCCGAGGAATGGCTGCTGGCACGGACCAAGACCGTCGAGCCCGGCACCCCGCCCGGATTCCACGACGGGCTCGCGGGCATCGCCTGGACCCTGCACCGCATCGGCCACCACGACCGGGCCGCCGAACTCGCCCGGCTCGTCGCCGAACAGCCCCTCGAACGGTTCTCCGCCGACCTCCACAGCGGCCAGGCGGGTATCGCCCTCGCCCTCGACGACCTCGCCGGGGACGCCTCCGGAACCGACGCCCGCATCCTCAAGGCCGCCGCCGACCGCTGCGCGGCCCACGCCGCCCGCTCCCTCACCGAAGGACGCCCCTCGCCCCGTACCGGGCTGCTGCACGGCGCCACCGGGATCGCCCTCCTCTTCATCCGCCGCTACGAGACCACCGGCGACCCGGCCCTGCTCGACCTGGCCGCCGCCGCCCTCTCCAGGGACCTCGACCGCTGCAAGCCCGGCGCGGGGGACGCCCTCCTCGTCGTCGAGGGCAAGCGGCTGATGCCCTATCTGGGCGCGGGCAGCGCCGGACTCGCCCTCGTACTCGACGAGTATCTGGCCCACCGCACCGACGAACGGTTCGAGGCCGCCCGCCGGGCGATCACACCCGGCGTGTGCTCCGCCTTCTACGTGCAGCCCGGGCTCTTCCGGGGGGTGGCCGGACTCGTCCTCCAGCTCGCCCGCAGCCCGCTGGGCGACCCCGCGGACCGCCGCCGGGCGATCACCCGCCATCTGCGGCTCCTCGGCCTCGAAGCCACCCCCTACCAGGGCGAACTCGCCTTCCCCGGCGAGCAGCTGATGCGCCGCTCGATGGACCTGGCCACCGGTACCGCCGGGGTCCTGCTCGCCCTCGGCAGCGTGTACGCGGACACCCCCGCGACCCTGCCCTTCCTCACGCCGCGCCCGCCGCGGCCCACAGACCGGCCCCACCCAGGGGTCGCGCACCACTGAGCAACACAACCGTCCCCACTGATGAAGGAGAACCCCATGGCGCTTCTCGACCTCCAGGCCCTCGACACCGTCGAGGAAGAGGCTTTCGGCGACGTCGAGACCGGCAGCAACCTGAGCCTCACGTCCTGCGGCCACCACAGCTACCTGAGCCTGCTGGCCTGCTGACGCCCCTCGCGGCGCATACGGACCGGTCCCGGGCCCCGCGCCCGGGACCGGTCCCGTCGTCCCGGGCCGCCCCGCGAACGTCCCGCCCGGCTCACGCGCCCCGATCCGCAGGACACGACACGACCCGGACCTCCCCGCCCGCACCCCGGAAGGACCGCCCCGGATGACCCGCGTCCAGCCACCCGCGCCACCGGCCGGAGCGGGACGGGCCGTGCCGGTCGCCCTCGTCCTGTGCTCCGTCGGCGCCGCCCTGGCCGCCGTCGCCCTGCCCGCAGCCCTCGGCCGGACCCTGGACCAGGCGATCGCCGGAAAGGGCGTCCCCTGGGCCGGACTCGCGCTCTGCGCCGCACTGACCGCCGCCGAAGCGGGGCTCGACGCACTCGTCGCCCTCCTCGGCGGCACCAGCACCGCCGTCCGCGCCGCCCGGCTGCGCACCACGGTCGTCGACCGGCTGGTGCGCGCCGCGCCCGACCGCGCCGGAGAGCTGCCGCCCGGCGACCTCACCACCCGGGCCACCGCCAACGCCGCCGACGCCGCGTCCGTCCCGGTATCGGCCGCCGCCGCCGTCGCCGCGGCCCTGCTGCCCATCGGCGCCGCGATCGCCCTGCTGGCCGTCGACCCGTGGACCGGTATCGCCCTCGTCGCCGGACTGCCCGCCGTCGCCCTGCTGCTCGGGGCCCTGGTCCGGCGCAGCGCCGACGCCGCCGCCGACTACCAGCGGGAACAGGCCCTCGTCGCGACCCGGCTGACCGAGGCCGTGGACGGGATCGCCACCGTACGCGCCGCGGGTACCGCGACCCGCGAGCACCGCCGGATCACCGAACCCCTCACCCGGCTCGCCGCCCACGGCCGGCGCACCTGGCGCATCCAGGGCACCGCCACCGGCCAAGCCGCCGTGCTCATGCCGCTGCTCACTGTCCTCGTCCTCGCCGTCGCCGGAACCCGGCTCGCGGCGGGCGCCATCACCGTCGGCGAACTGCTCGCCGTGGCCCGCTACGCCGTCCTCGCCATGGGCCTCGGCGCCCTCACCGCCACCCTCGGCGCCCTGGCCAGGGGCCGCGCCGCCGCCCGGCGCCTCGACCCGCTGCTCGCCCTCGCCCCCGTACCCCACCGGTCCCTCACCCTCCCCGACGGCGGCCCCGGACGGCTGGAGCTGCGCGGTATCGGCATCCACCGCGACGGCCGCGCCCTGCTGACGGACGTCACGCTCACCGTGCCCGGCGGTACGTCCGCGGCCGTCGTCGGCCGCTCCGGCGCGGGCAAGTCCCTGCTGGCCGCCGTCGCCGGGCGCCTCACCGACCCCGACGCCGGCACCGTCGCCCTCGACGGCGTGCCCCTCGACGGCGTCGATCCCGTCCGGCTCCGCCACGACGTCGCCTGCGCCTTCGCCCGCCCCGCCCTGCTCGGGACGACCATCGAGGACACCGTGGCCCTCGGCCCCGACCGGCCGGCGCCCGCCGAGATCGAGGCGGCCCTGCGGGACGCCTCCGCCGACGGCTTCGTCGCCCTGCTGCCCGACGGGCGGCACACGGCGCTCGCCGACGCGCCCCTCTCCGGCGGCGAGTACCAGCGCCTCGGCCTGGCCCGCGCCCTCGTCAGGCCCGCCCGGCTGCTCGTCCTCGACGACGCCACCGCCAGCCTCGACACCGTCACCGAGGCCCGGGTCCAGCGCGCCCTGGCCCGCCGCGCGGGCAGCTGCACCCGGCTCGTGGTCGCCCACCGCGCCGCGACGGCCGCCGCCGCCGACCGCGTCGTCTGGCTGGCGGACGGCCGGATCCGCGCGGTCGGACCGCACCGGGAGCTGTGGCACGACCCGGAGTACCGCGCCGTGTTCGACACCGCCGAGCCCCGGGACCAGCCGGGCGAGCCGTCCACCGGGTCCGTGCAGGAGGTACGGCCGTGACCGCGGCCGAAGCCCCCTCCGCCCGGGGCTCCGTCCGCCGCGTCACCGCCGAAGGGCTCCCCTTCCTGCGGGCGCGCCGCCCGGCGCTCCGGCGGCTCACCGCCTGGTCCCTGCTGGAGTTCGCCCAGACCTTCGTCGGCGGCTTCGCCGTGGCCCGAGCCCTCGACGACGGCTTCCTCTCCGGCGCGCCCGCCACCGGAATGCTCTGGCTCGCCGTCTCCGCGGTCGCCGTCGTCCCCGCCTTCCTCGCCCAGCGGGGCGTCTTCGCCGCCCTCGCCGACCTCGTGGAACCGCTGCGCGACGGACTCGTACGACGGTCCGCCGCCCGCGCCCTCGCCACCGACCCCGGCCACCCGGGCGCCACCACCGGCGCCGTCTCGCAGGTCACGCACCAGAGCGAGATCGCCCGCGACGGCTGGGCCGGACTGGTCCTGGCCGTCCGGGGCTTCGTGTTCACCGCCGCCGCCGCACTCGCCGGACTCGCCGCGCTCTCCCCGCTGCTCCTGGTCGTCGTCGTACCGCCGCTGCTCGCCGGCATCGGACTGTTCCTGGCCACCCTGGCCCCGATGGGGGCCCGGCAACGCGCCTATCTCGACGCCGACGAGGACTTCGCCGCCCACGCCGGACGCACCGCGGCGTCCCTGCGCGACATCGCCGCCGCCGGGGCCGCGGGACCGGTGGGGGAGCGGGCCCGGGAGCTCGCCGCCGCCCAGACCGGCGCCGCCCGGTCGCTGGCCCGCTGGAGCGCCGTACGGATCCTGGCCCTGGCCGTCGGCGAGCGGCTGCCCCCGCTGCTGCTCCTCGCCACCGCGCCGTGGCTGCTCGGCCGCGGCCTCACCACCGGAGAACTCGTCGGCGCCTTCACCTATCTGACGACGTCCCTGGGGCCCGCGCTCAACGCCCTGCTGGCCGCGCTGGGCACCGCCGGCGGACGGCTGCTGGTCGTCCTCGACCGCTTCACCGGCCCGGTGACCCTGCCGCCCGACCCGGATCCCGGGCCGCACCCCGACCCGGCCTCGTCCCCCGACCCGGCCCCCGCGCCGGATCCCGGGCCCGGGACCGTACCCGGGGCCCGCGCGCCGGCTCCCGCCCCCCTGGCCGAGCTGCGGTCCGTCTCGTTCGCGTACGGGCCCCACGCCCGCCCGGTCCTCGACCGGCTCGACCTGCGCCTGCGCCCCGGCGACCATCTCGCCGTCGTCGGCCCCAGCGGCAGCGGCAAGTCCACCCTCGCCGCCGTCCTCGCGGGCCTGGCCCTCCCGACCGCGGGCGAGGTCCGCTGGCTGGGCCGCCCCACCGCCGAGGCCGAACCCACCGCCGTACGGACCCTGCTGCCCCAGCGCCCGTACGTCTTCACCGGCACGCTCCGCGACAATCTGCGCTATCTGAGCCCCCACGCCCCCGACCGCGAACTCCTCGCCGCCGTCACCGCCATCGGATTCGGCGCCCTCGCCGAACGGCTCGGCGGCCTCGACGCCGTTCTCGACCCCCGGCTCCTCTCGCAGGGGGAGCGGCAACTCGTCGCCCTGGGCCGCGCCCATGTCGCGACCGCGCCACTGCTCGTCCTCGACGAGGCGACCAGCCATCTCGACCCCGGTGCCGAGGCCCGTGCCGAGCGCGCCCTCGCGGCCCGCGCCGACACCCTCGTCGTCATCGCCCACCGGCTCGCCTCGGCCCGCCGCGCCGCACGGGTCCTGGTCATGGACGGCACCAGGACCGCGTACGGCACCCCGGACGAACTCCCCGCCCGCTCCGCCTTCTTCCGGGAACTCACCGGCCTCCGGTCCCCGGCGCCCGAACCGTCCCCGCCCCCGTCTCCGGCGCCCGAGTCGGCCCCGGCGTCCGCGCCCCCGTCTCCGGCGGACCTCGCCCACCGCCCCCGTTGATCCCGGTGCCCGCGGCGGCCCTCCGCCCGCCCGGTCGCCGCTCTCACAACCAGCCGAAGTCTCTGGACAGGCGTATCGCGTCGAGCCGGTTGCGCCCGCCCGTCTTCCGTATCGCCGCCGCCAGATAGTTTCTCACCGTGCCGCTCGCCAGATGCAGGGCGCTGGCTATCGAGGTCACCGACTCGCCCTCCGCCGCCAGTTCGAGCACGCGTAACTCCCGTGGTGACAGCGGCACTTCGGAAGCGCGCAACAGGCCGAAAGCCAGCGACTCGTCGATATGCCGCCCGCCCGCCGCCACCTTGCTCACCGCGTCCCCGAGACTGCCCACGGGACCGAGCTTGTCGACGTACCCGGTGGCCCCGGCGTCCCCGGCCCGGCGCAGATCGCCGGTCCGGTCCGCGCGGGCCAGCACGACCAGACCGGGGCGGAACTCGGCGTCGGCGCGCAGAGACTCCATGAAGGTCAGAACCTCCATGGAGTGCGGACACTCCAGGTCGGTGACCACCACGTCCGGTGGACACTCCGCCACCGCGGCCTTCACCCCGCCCTTGTCCGTGGCACGGATCTCCAGGCTTCCGTCCTGACTGAGCAGACAGGCCAAAGACGCCCGCCACAGCGACACCGCGTGGACCAGCAGAACGCTCGTCATGTGATGTTCCTCCACTCGCGACTCCACACCCACAGCGCGTCTGCCTGACGCGCTGTGCGCCACTGTTAACCAGTTCAGCACGGTTGAAACCCGCACCACTGACTAAGTGACTAATACGCCCGGTGGCGTTCGGGCGCTGGCCGGAATCCACGTCCGGAATATGACCCGCCGGTAACTCGGCTCGGAGGAATTGTTTTCCGCCTTTTCCAGGCAGTGCGACCGGGCAGAGGAATGCGTTCCTCCGCGCCGGTCGGTTCCGGTGGACCCGCACCGGTACGTTTCCCTCCGCATCCGCCGCCGTCCGGCCCGGCCGCCGCCCGCCGGAGGATGGCCGGAAGACCGCCCCCGCGACGGGCGAACGTCCGGCCCGTCCGCCGTACATCGCGGACGGGCCGGGGGCCTTTCGGTGATCTCCTTTCCGCTCGGCGGCGCCGGCCGCTCCCCGCCGCGGATGTTCCGCCGGGGCCGCTCTCAGAGCCAGCCGGGCACCACGAACAGCAGCCAGGTCAGCGGTGGCGCCACGGCCGCCATACCGAACCCCCACACCATCAGCCGGCGGAAGACCGTCTCCCGTTCGGCCTCCGGCGCGTTCGCGGTCACCAGCGCGCCGCTGGTGGAGACGGGGGAGGAGTCCACCACCGACGACGAGATCGCCAGGGCGATCACCAGACCGACCGCGCCGACCTCCCCGGCCAGCAGGAAGGGCACCGCGAGCGGGATCAGCGCGCCGAGGATGCCGGTCGTGGAGGCGAAGGCGGAGACGACGGCCCCGATCGCGCAGATCAGCAGGGCGCCCAAGAGGGGCGCGCCGACGTCCGCCACCCTGGTGCCCAGGTACTCGATGGTGCCGATCCGCTCCATCGTCCCGACGAAGGTGACGATCCCGCAGACCAGGAGCACCGTCGACCAAGCGCAGCGGTCCACGGCCCCCTTCGCCGACTCCGGGGAGAGCAGCGACAGGACCACGGTGACGGTCAGGGCGAGCAGTCCGACATGGAGATCGAAGAAGAGGGCGCCGGCCACCAGTCCGGCGAGCCCGAGCAGGGTCAGGGCGCGTACGCGGTCGAGCCGGAGTTCGGGCGGCTCGGCGGTGACCGTCCCGGTCGTGGCGCGGGCCGGTGCCACCGCCACGCCGCCCCGGCCGCCGCCCGGTGGCGGGGATACCCCGCCGCCGTCGGGGTGTACGGGCCGGGAGTCCGGTCCCGATCCGCTCCCGGAGTGCCCGGCCGCGCCGCCGGGCGGTCCTTCGGCGCCCACCCGGCGGCCCAGCAGGCCGCGTCCCCCGAAGAGGAAGAAGACGACCAGGCAGAGCAGGGCGTTGAAGACGAAGGAGCTGGCGAAGAGCAGCGACGGATTCCCCGGGAGTCCGTTGCGCTCCACCACCCCGTTGGTGATGCTGCCGAAGACGCTGATGGGGGAGAAGCCCCCGGCGCTGGCCCCGTTGATGATGAACAGGCCCATCAGGACGGGATTGATGCGATGGCGGACGGCGAAGCCCGCGCCGATCGGGGCGACGATGGCGACCGCGGCGGGGACCACCGCTCCCACGGCGGTGAGTACGGCGGTGACGAGGAAGAGCACCCAGGGAATGAGGGCGATCCGGCCCCGGACGGCCCGCGCCGACGCCTGGACGAGCCAGTCGACGGTGCCGTTGTTACGGGCGATGGCGAAGAGGAATGTGACGCCGACCAGAACGACGAAGAGATCGCCGGGGAAGCCCCCGAAGATGTCGTCCGACGTCTGTTCGAAGAAGAATGTCCCGGTGATGAAGGCGGCCACGATGGCCAGAGCCCCCATATGAACCGAGGTGACGGTGGCAATGGTGAATACCAGAGCCAGGGCGGTAATGGCTATGACGTGATCTGACACGAGGCTTCCTCGCCTTCGGCCGATGGTCACTGGCGGGCGGGGCACCGTCGGATCCGCGCGCCGGCGGCCGGCGAGACCGGGTGCGGCCGTCGCCGGACGGGGCGTGCGGAGGTGGGGGGCGGTGCCGAGGGGGCGGGATGGGTGACGCGCTGTCCCCACGCATCACATGTTTTCCGCCATATGGAATATGAATTCTGCAATGAGGAGTATGCAAGACCCGCTCCCCGGCCCCGTCAAGGGGTCGCGCGGAAAATCCCCGAAACGGCCCGGCTCCGCCCCCGGTTCGTGCCGTATCCCGGTACGCCCGCCGGTCTCATTACCTCAGTCCCGTCACCCCCGTCCGTCGCCCCGACCCGTCACCCTGACCCGGTCCGCCGCCCCAGCGCCTCGCCGACCGCCCGTGCCGCGTCCCGGACCGCCGCTCCGAGGGCGGCCCGGCTCTCGTCGGTCATCCGGCTGCTGGGGACATTGACGCTGATGCTCGCCACGGGGGTGCCGTCCGCGTCCAGGACCGCGGCGGCCACCGCCGAGACGTCCGTCCGCCATTCGCCCCGGTTGGTCGCGTACCCCCGCTCCCGGATCCGGGCCAGCTCGGCGCGCAGGGCGCCGGCGTCCGTGATCGAGGTGTCCGTGAACTGTTCGAGGCCCCCGGTGATCAGGCGCTCCACCGCCTCCGGCGCCCCCGCGGCCAGCAGCGCCTTGCCGTTCGCCGAGGCGTGGACCGGCAGCGCGTGCCCGAGCGGCAGGATGATCCGTACCGGCTTACTGGTCTCCAGCCGCTCGATCAGCACCACCTTGCCGCCCTCGGGCACGGTCAGATGCACCGTCTCGTCCGTCCGCCTGCGCAGCTCCTCCATCACGGGCACCGCGATGTCGCGCAGGCTCAACTCGCCCGTGGCGCGCCGTCCGACATGGAGTGCCTTGGTGGTCACCGCCCATCGGGTGGGAGTCCCCGGCGCCGGTCTGATCCACCCCGCCTCGTGCAGCGTCACCAGCGCGCGCTGGGTCGAGCTCTTGGGCAGGCCGAGGGCGCGGGCCAGCTCCGCGACCCCCACCGGCTGCCGCTCCGCGACCTCTTCGAGGGTGCGGAGCGCGTTGAGAACGTTCTGCATGCATTGACTCCCCGGTCGGGCCGTGTCATTCTCCCCGTGCCATCTTACGGTACAACGTGCCGCGACACGGCACAAGCCCTTGGAGGAGTCCCTTCCATGACCGTTCGCACCGGCCGTCACTTCCTTCAGATCCCCGGCCCCACCAACGTTCCCGACCAGGTGCTCCGCGCCATGTCTGCCCCGACCATCGATCACCGCGGCCCCGAGTTCGCCGCCCTGACCACCCGTCTGCTCGACGTCGTCAAGCCCGTGTTCGGCACCACGGGACCCGTCGTGATCTACCCCTCGTCCGGCACCGGCGCCTGGGAAGCCGCCCTGGTCAACACCCTCAGCCCCGGCGACCGGGTGCTCTGTTTCGAGACCGGTCACTTCGCCGGCCTGTGGGAGGAGATGGCGACCGCACTCGGTCTGGTCACCGAGGTCGTGCCCGGCGACTGGCGGCACGGCGCCGACCCGGAGGAACTCGCCCGCCGGCTCGCCGCCGACACCGGACACACCGTCAAGGCGGTCTGCGTCGTCCACAACGAGACCTCCACCGGAGTCACCAGCCGGATCGCCGAGATCCGCCGCGCCATCGACGACGCCGGACACCCCGCCCTGCTGCTGGTCGACACCATCTCCTCCCTCGGTTCGATCGACTACCGCCACGACGCCTGGGGCGTCGACGTCACCGTCTCCTGCTCGCAGAAGGGCCTGATGCTCCCGCCGGGCCTCGGCTTCAACGCGGTCAGCGCCAAGGCCCTGGCCGCCCGTGAAGAGGCCCGGCTGCCCCGCTCGTTCTGGGACTGGGGACCGATCCTCCAGGCCAACCGGCGCGGCTTCTTCCCGTACACCCCCGCCACCAACCTGCTGTACGGGCTGGCGGAGGCCGTCGAGATGCTCCACACCGAGGGGCTCCCCGAGGTCTACGCCCGGCACGCCCGCCACGCCGAGGCGACCCGGGCCGCCGTCCGGGGCTGGGGTCTTGAGGTCCTCTGCGCCGACGAGCGGGAGTACTCCGGCTCCCTCACCGCCGTTCTGATGCCCGAGGGGCACGACGCCGACAAGCTCCGCGAGATCGTGCTGGAGCGCTTCGACATGTCGCTCGGCGCGGGCCTCGGCAAGCTCGCGGGCCGGGTCTTCCGCATCGGCCACCTCGGCCACCTCAACGATCTGACGCTCGCCGGCACCCTCGCGGGTGTGCAGATGGGCCTCGGCCTCGCCGGAGTCTCCGCCGACCCGGCCGGACTCCCGGCCGCCCTGGAGGTGCTCAGCACGCCGTGACGCACCGCAGCCCGACCGCACTCTCCTGGGAGCCGCGCCGATGACATCCGTCCACGAAACCCCCGAGGCCGTGCCCCCGGCCCCGGACCCCGCCTCTTCCCCCGCCGCGGACCGCGCTCTCGAACGCCGGCTGAGCCGGGAGCTGGACGGCGAGGTCGCCTTCGACGACTACACCCGCCACCTCTTCTCCCGCGACGCCTCCATGTACGCCATCGTGCCCAGGGGCGTGGTCTTCCCCCGGCACGAGGACGACGTCAGGGCCGCGGTCGCCGCCGCGGCCGAGTACGGTCTGCCCGTCCTGCCCCGGGGCGCGGCCACCAGCCTCGCCGGCCAGACCGTAGGACCCGGCCTCGTCATCGACCTGTCCCGCCATATGAACCGGATCATCGAGCTGGACCCGGCCTCCCGTACGGCCCTGGTCGAACCCGGTGTCGTCCAGGACCGGCTCAACCGGGCCGCCGCCCCGCACGGGCTGATGTTCGGCCCGGACACCTCCACCAGCAACCGGGCCACCCTCGGCGGCATGATCGGCAACAACTCCGCGGGCAGCGGCTCGGTGCGCCACGGGATGACCATCGACCACGTCCGCGCCCTCGACGTGGTCCTCTCCGACGCCACCACCGCCCGCTTCGAACCCGTCGACGAGGCGGAACGCGCCCGCCGGGCCGGCCGCGCCACCCTGGAGGGGCGGCTCTACCGCGAACTCCCCGAGATCGTGCGGGCCAACGCGGACGCGATCGCCGACGGCTTCCCGCGGTTCTGGCGGCGCGCCTGCGGCTACCGCCTCGACCGGCTGGCCCGCACGGATACCCCGTTCGACCTGGCCAAGTTCGTGGTGGGCTCCGAAGGCACCCTGGTCATCGCCACCCGGGCCCTGGTCGACCTGGTGCCCAAACCCCGGCACACCCTCTTCGCCGTCGGCCACTTCACCTCCGTCGCCGGGGCGATCGGGGCCACCGAGTCCGCCCTCTCCCTCGACCCGTCGGCCGTGGAGCTGATGGACCGGACGATCCTGGAACTCTCCCGCCGCAAGATCGAGTACGCGTCCCTGGGCGCCCTGCTCGAAGGCGACCCCGAGGCCCTCCTCTTCGTCGCCTTCACCGGGGACGACGAGGCCGAACTCAAGGACCGGCTGCACCGGCTGACATCACTGTGGCGCGCCGAGGGCCACGGCTACCACACCCTGCTCGCCACCACCCCGGAGCAGCGGGGCGCGCTGCTGAAGGTGCGCAAGGCCGGACTCGGGCTCCTGATGGCGGCGGGCGAGGGCACCCGGCGGCCCCTGGCCTTCGTCGAGGACACCGCCGTCGACCCGGTCCATCTCGCCGAGTACACCGCCCGCTTCAAGGAGATCCTCGACGCCCACGGGCTGTCCGCCGGCTTCTACGGCCACTGCTCCGTCGGCTGTCTCCACATCCGGCCCTTCCTCGACCTCACCGACCCCGGGCAGATCGCCACCATGCGGACCGTCGCCGAGGAGATCAAGGACCTGGTCACCGAGTACGGCGGCGTCAACTCCAGCGAGCACGGCGACGGTCTGGCCCGGAGCGAGTTCAACCGGGAGATCTTCGGCGACACCCTGTACGAGGCGATGCGCCAGGTCAAACGGGTATTCGACCCCGACGACCGGATGAACCCGGGGAAGATCGTCGACGCGCCCGCGATGACGGACCATCTGCGCGATCCGGCCCTGCCGCCCGCCCCGGAGTTCCGTACCCGGCTCGACTTCGACGTCCTCGGCGGAATGCGCGGCGCCGCCGACCGCTGTATGAACATCGGCCTGTGCCGCAAGAGCGGCACCGGCACCATGTGCCCCTCCTATATGGCCACCCGCAACGAGGAGGACGCCACCCGCGGCCGGGCGGGCGCCCTCGTCAAGGCCCTCTCCGAACCCGACCCCAAGAAGGCGCTCGGCGACGAACGCCTCCACGAGGTCCTCGACCTCTGTCTGATGTGCAAGGCGTGCAAGAGCGAATGCCCCCTCGGCGTCGACATGGCCACCCTCAAGGCCGAGGCGCTCTCGCACCACCACGACCTCCACGGTGTCCCGCTGCGGTCCCGGATCTTCGGATCGATCCGCTTCCTCAACCGGCTGGGCTCGGCCACCGCGCCGCTCTCCAACCTCCCGGGCCGGATCGGGCCGCTGCGGATCCTGCTGGACCGGTTCCTCGGGATCGCCCGGGAGCGACCGCTGCCCCGGTTCGCCCGCCGCAGCCTCGTCGGCTGGTTCCGCCGCCACCGGCGCCACGCCCCCGCCCCCGGCGGCCGGGGCGCCGTCACCTATCTCGCCGACTCCTTCACCACCTACACCGAGCCGGAGATCGGGCGGGCCGCGATCGAGCTGCTGGAACGCGCGGGCTGGGACGTCCGGCTGGAGAGCCGCGGCTGCTGCGGCCGGTCCAGCCTCTCCAAGGGGCTGGTGGACGACGCCGCCGACAAGGCGTTCAAACTGGCGCACCTGCTGACCGAGACCACCCCGCCCGGCTCACCCGTCGTGGGCTGCGAACCGTCCTGTCTGATGACCCTGCGCGACGAGCACCGCGCCCTGCTGCCCGGCGACTCGGCCGTCGCGGATATCGCCGGACGGGTCGCCCAGGTCGAGGAGTTGCTGGTGAAAGCCATCGACGAGGGCGCGCTCCGGCTCGACGCCGAGAGCTGGCCGGCCGGACGACGGCTGCTCTACCACGGCCACTGCCACCAGAAGGCCGAGGTCGGCACCGCCGCCACCGTCGAACTGCTGCGCCGCATCCCGGGCGCCGACGTGGTCGAGGTCGACGCGGGCTGCTGCGGGATGGCGGGCTCGTTCGGCTTCGAGTCCGAGCACTACGAGGTGTCGCTGACCGTGGGGGAGGACCGGCTCTTCCCCGCGGTACGGGCCGAGGGCGACGACACCGTGATCGTCGCCACCGGGGTCTCCTGCCGCCAGCAGATCTTCCACGGCACCGAACGCACGGCCTGGCACCCGGTCCAGCTGATCCGCGCGGCCCTGGCCCCGGGGTCCGGGGGCGTCCCTCACCCCGGGGCGGCCTCCGACACCACGGACCGTGCCCAGCGGTAGTCCGCCTTGCCGGTGGGGGAGCGGCGGATCTCCGCCGCGACCACCAGCCGGCGGGGCAGCTTGTAACCGGCGATCATGCCCCGGCAGTGCGTCCGGATCTCGTCCAGCGTGGGCGGCGGGGCCCCGTCGCGCACCTGGACGACCGCCGCGACCCGCTGGCCCCAGGTCGCGTCCGGCACCCCGGCCACCAGGGCGTCGTAGACGTCCGGATGCGATTTCAGGGCCTGCTCCACCTCCTCCGGATACACCTTCTCGCCGCCGGTGTTGATGCACTGCGACCCCCGGCCGAGGACCGTGACCACACCCTCCTCGTCGACGGTCGCCATATCGCCGAGCAGCACCCACCGCTCGTCGCCGCGCCGGAAGAAGGTCTCCGCGGTCTTCGCCGCGTCGTTGTAGTAGCCCAGCGGGACATGGCCCCGCTGGGCGATCCGGCCCGGCTCGCCGACCGCGACCGGGGCGAATGTCACGGGGTCGACCACCGCCGTCCGCTCGTTCATCCGCAGCCGGAAACCCCGCTCGGGCCCGGAGTCCTCGGTCGCCGTCCCGTTGAAACCCGACTCGGACGAACCGAAGTTGTTCAGCAGCAGCACACCCGGGGCCAGCGCCGCGAACTGGGCCCGTACGGTCTCCGACATGACGGCGCCCGACGAGGAGACGCTGAACAGGGCCGACAGATCGGTGCCCCGCAGCGGCCCGGCGAGCGCGTCGACCAGCGGCCGGAGCATCGCGTCCCCGACCAGTGACACGGAGGTGACCCGCTCCTTCTCGATCGTACGGAGCACCTCGCCCGGCACGAACCGCCGGTGCAGCACCACCCGCTGGCCGAAGTCGAAGCCGATGAAGGCGGTCAGGGTGGAGGTGCCGTGCATCAGCGGGGCCGTGGGGAAGAAGGTGATCCCGTCGCCCCCGGCGGCCACCCGCTCCGCCAGCTCCTCGGGGCGGCGCACCGGCTCACCCGTCGGCGCGCCGCCGCCGAGCCCGGCGAAGAACAGATCCTCCTGACGCCACATCACCCCCTTGGGCATCCCGGTGGTCCCGCCGGTGTAGACGATGAACTGGTCGTCCGCCGACCGGGCGGCGAAGCCGCGCTCCGGCGACGCCCCGGCCGTCGCCTCCTCGAAGGGGACCGCGGCCGGACCCGGCGCGTCCGCCGGCGGCGGACCCACCCGCAGCAGATGCCGCAGCCGCCCGGCCCTCGGCACCGCCTTCGCGACCTCCCCGGCGAACCCGGCGTCGAAGACGAGCGCCGCGAGATCCGCGTCCCGGTAGAGATAGGCCAGCTCGTCCGCCACATAGCGGTAGTTGACATTGACCGGTACGACCCGGGCCTTCAGACAGCCCAGCACGGTCTGGAGGTATTCGACGCCGTTGTAGAGATGGAGACCGAGGTGCTCCCCGGGCCGCAGCCCGGCCGCCGCCAGGTGGTGCGCGACCCGGTTCGCGGCGGCGTCCAGCTCCGCGTACGTCAGCCTGTGCTCGGCGCCCGTACCGGGATGGTCCGCGTAGACCAGCGCCTCACGGTCCGGGACGACGTCGACGACGGACTCGAAAAGGTCGGCAAGGTTGTACTCCACCGTTCCTCCTGCCCCCTGCTCCGGGTGCTCGGGACTCCGCGGGTGCTGCCGGCTCGTCTCCCCGCCCGTACGACCCACGCGCGAAGAGGGCGTCCGCGGCCCGGCCGCCGTACGGGCGACACATGTGCCGGGACACCCCGCGAGGCGTGCCGAACCGGCGGACAGGCGGTCATTAGAGCGCCCGGCGGCCCAAGTGGGAAGAGGGCCCGCACAGATGATCTGACTATCTGTCAGAAAACCCTTGTACCAGCCGCCCGGCTGCTGCAACCTGTTCCCGTCCGACGACGGGAGGCCCGCGCATGGCACGGCACGACGACGACGGCACGGCGGACACCGGGACAGGACCGGCGCCCGGCACCGACAGCACCACCCCCACCGACGGCACCGGTACCACCGGTACCACCGGTACCACCGGTACCGAACATCTGACGGTGACCCGCGAGGGCGCCACGATGATCCTCACCCTGAACCGCCCCGAGGCGAGGAACGCCCTCTCCCCGCCCATGCTCGTCGGCCTCCACGACGGCTGGCTGGCCGCCGACGCCGACGACACCGTCCGCTCGATCGTCCTCACCGGCGCGGGCGGCGCGTTCTGCGCGGGCATGGACCTCAAGGCGCTGGCGGGCCGCCCGGCACCCGGCGACCCGTACCGCGACCGGCTCAAGGCCGACCCCGATCTGCACTGGAAGGCGATGCTGCGCCACCACCGCCCCCGCAAACCGGTGATCGCCGCCGTCGAGGGCCCCTGTGTCGCGGGCGGTACCGAGATCCTCCAGGGAACCGATATCCGGATCGCGGGCGAGAGCGCCGTCTTCGGACTCTTCGAGGTACGCCGCGGCCTCTTCCCCATCGGCGGCTCCACCGTACGGCTCCCGCGCCAGATCCCCCGTACCCACGCCCTGGAAATGCTGCTCACCGGCCGCCCCTACAGCGCCGCCGAGGCCCGCGACATCGGACTGATCGGCCAGGTCGTCCCCGACGGCACCGCCCTCGCGAAGGCCCTGGCCGTCGCGGAGCTGGTCAACGCCTGCGGACCGCTCGCCGTCGAGGCCGTCAAGGCGTCGGTGTACGAGACCGCCGCCCTCTCCGAGGAGGACGGCCTCGCCGCCGAGCTGGCCCGCGGCCGGCCCGTCTTCGACACCGGTGATGCCCAGGAGGGCGCCCGCGCCTTCGCCGAGAAGCGCGCCCCCGTCTACCGCCGCAGCTGATCCGTCGAGGAGCCCGCCCGTATGACCACCGTGCCCGCCCCCGTCCCGGCCGGAAGCCGCCCCCCGACCGCCCCCCTGACCGTCGAGTTCCCCTTCACCCGGTCCCTCGGCCCGGTCCAGAGCGCCTTCCTCACCGGGCTGCGCGAACGCGTCGTCCTCGGGGTGCGCACCACGGGCGGCGGGGTCCTCGTCCCGCCCGTCGAGTACGACCCCGCCACCGCCGCGGAACTCCGCGACCTGGTCGAGGTCGGCACCACCGGGACCGTCACCACCTGGGCGTGGAACCCGGACCCGCGCCCGAACCAGCCGCTCACCACACCGTTCGCCTGGGTCCTCGTCCGGCTCGACGGCGCCGACACGGCCCTGCTGCACGTCCTCGACGCGCCGGGACCCGAAGCCGTACGGACCGGGGCGCGGGTCCGGATCCGCTGGGCCGGACGACGGACCGGCGCCATCACCGACATTGCCTGCTTCGAACTCGCGGACCGCACGGACCCAGCGGAGCCCGCCCGAGGCGCACCCCACCCCCACGACGGCGTGTTCGACGACCCCGTCACCGGCATCGTCACCCCTGCCCGGCTCGACTACACCCACACCCCCGGCCGCGCCCAGACCCGCCATCTCGAAGCCCTCGCCGGCCACCGGATCACCGGTGAGCGCTGCCCCTCCTGCCGTAAGGTCTACGTCCCGCCCCGCGGCGCCTGCCCCACCTGCGGGGTCGCCACCACCGACCAGGTCGACGTCGGCCCCCGCGGCACCGTCACCACCTTCTGCGTCGTCAACATCAAGGCCCGCAACCTCGATATCGAGGTGCCCTACGTCTACGCCCATATCGCCCTCGACGGCGCCGACCTGGCCCTCCACGGACGGATCGCCGGCATCCCCTACGACGAGGTCCGGATGGGACTGCGGGTCGAACCCATCTGGACCGGCGACGCCCGCCATCCCGACCACTACCGCCCCACGGGGGAACCCGACGCCGCCTACGACACCTACAAGGAGCTGCTGTGACACCGCCACCCGGCACCGTCCCCGTCGCGGTCGTCGCCTTCGCACAGACCGTCCACCGGCGGCGCGCCGACGACGTCTCCGAGGTCGAGATGCTGATGCCGGTCCTGCACCGGGTCCTGGACGCGACCGGTCTGCGCACCGCCGACATCGGCTTCACCTGCTCCGGCTCCTGCGACTACCTCGCGGGCCGCGCCTTCTCCTTCACCATGGCCCTCGACGGCGTCGGCGCCTGGCCCCCGATCTCCGAGTCCCATGTCGAGACCGACGGCGCCTGGGCGTTCTACGAGGCCTGGGTACGGCTCCTCACCGGCGAGACCGACACCGCCCTCGTCTACGCCCACGGAAAGTCGTCCCCCGGATCGCTGCGGGACGTCCTCACCCGCCAGCTCGACCCCTACTACACCGCCCCCCTGTGGCCCGACTCGGTGTCCCTGGCCGCACTCCAGGCCCGCGCCCTGATCGACGCCGGACACACCACGGAACCCGCGCTGGCGGCGATCGCCGCCCGCAGCCGCGCCGACGCCGCCCACCACCCGGCCGCCCAGCTCCGCGGCGCCGTCCCGCACGGCGAACCCGTCGTCCACCCGCTGCGCACCGGCGACTGCCCGCCCGTCGGCGACGGCGCCGCCGCCGTGATCCTCGCCGCCGGGGACCGGGCCCGGGACCTGTGCGCCAGGCCCGCCTACATCACCGGCGCCGACCACCGGACCGAGGCCCACTCGCTCGGCGTCCGCGATCTCACCGACTCGCCGTCGACCCGGCTCGCCGCAAAGGGCGCCGGGGCCTTCGGCCGCCCCCTCGACCTCGCCGAACTCCACGCCCCCTTCACCTCCCAGGAGGTGGTGCTGCGCCGGGCCCTCGACCTCGACGGGAGCGTGAGGGTCAATCCGTCCGGCGGAGCGCTCGCCGCCAACCCGATGATGGCCGCCGGACTGATCCGGATCGGCGAGGCCGCCGCCGCGATCCACCGCGGCGAGGCCGACCGCGCCCTCGCCCACGCCACCTCGGGCCCCTGCCTCCAGCAGAACCTGGTCACCGTCCTGGAAGGGGACCCCCGGTGATGCCGACCCCCCGTGTGTCCAAAGAGCCCGTCGCCGTCGTCGGCGTCGGCCAGACCGCGCACACCGCCGCCCGCCGCGATGTCTCCATCGCCGGACTCGTCCGCGAAGCGGCCCTGCGCGCCCTCGCCGACGCCGAACTGGACTGGGCGGACGTCGACGCCGTCGTCATCGGCAAGGCCCCCGACTTCTTCGAGGGCGTCATGATGCCGGAGCTGTATCTCGCCGACGCCCTCGGCGCGGTCGGCAAACCGCTGCTCAGGGTCCACACCGCGGGCTCCGTCGGCGGCTCAACGGCGCTGGTCGCCGCCCAGCTCGTCGCCGCCCGCGTCCACACCACCGTCCTCACCGTCGCGTTCGAGAAGCAGTCCGAGTCCAACGCCATGTGGGGCCTCTCGCTGCCCGTCCCCTTCCAGCAGCCGCTGCTCGCCGGGGCCGGCGGCTTCTTCGCCCCCCATGTCCGCGCCTACATCCGGCGCAGCGGCGCCCCCGCCGGCACCGGCGCCCTCGTCGCCTACAAGGACCGCCGCAACGCTCTGAGAAACCCGTACGCCCATCTCCACGAGCCCGGCATCACCCTGGAGAAGGTCCTGTCGTCCCCGATGCTCTGGGACCCGGTCCGCTACTCCGAGACCTGTCCCTCGTCCGACGGCGCCTGCGCCATGGTGCTCACCGGCCGGGCGGGCGCCGCCCGCTCCCCGCGCCCGCCCGCCTGGATGCACGGCGGCGCGATGCGCAGTGAGCCCACCCTCTTCGCGGGCAAGGACTTCGTCTCCCCGCGGGCCGGCCGGGAGTGCGCGGCCGAGGTCTACCGGCAGGCCGGGATCGCCGACCCGCGCGGTGAGATCGACGCCGCCGAGCTGTACGTCCCGTTCTCCTGGTACGAGCCGATGTGGCTGGAGAACCTCGGCTTCGCCGCCGAGGGCGAGGGCTGGAAACTCACCGAGTCCGGCGCCACCGCAATCGACGGCGATCTCCCGGTCAACCCCTCGGGCGGAGTGCTCTCCACCAACCCCATCGGCGCCTCCGGCATGATCCGCTTCGCCGAGGCGGCCCAGCAGGTGCGGGGCGAGGCCGGTGAGCACCAGATCGACGGGGCCCGCAGGGCCCTCGGCCACGCCTACGGAGGAGGGTCCCAGTTCTTCGCGATGTGGCTGGTCGGCGCCGAACCCCCCACCACCTGAAGGCGCCCGCCCGGAGTCCGGTCACCGCGTCCGGCCACGTACCATGGCGGTATGTCCTTCCTCCGCCGCCGCAGCCCCGCCACACCCGCGGGCCCGGACTTCGACGTCCTGGCCATGGACCCGGGTGACTGGCCCGGAAATCTCGGCGCGGGGCTGCTGCCCGCGCCCGACGGCACCTGCCAGGGCGTCTTCCTCCGGTACGACCTGTTCGGCGGCCGGGGCCCCGCCATGATCATCGGCAATCTTCCGGAGGGCTCCCCGGCCCGGGACCTCGAGGAGGGCCAGATCCCCTTCGAGGTCGCCCAGCTGCTGCTGGCCCTGGAGAACGACGAGCCCGTCGAGGTCACAGGCTCGGAGGACGTCCCCGTGATGCAGGGCGACAATCTGCTGATCGTACGGCGGCTGAAGCTCTCCGAGAGCCGGATCTCCTGCGTCCAGTTCGACCGCAGCGACCATGTCCTGGTGACCATCGCCAGCTGGGACCGCCCCATCACGGACGATCTGTACGCGCTGCTCAAGCCGCTGCCCGCGGAGCTGTTCCAGCAGGGCTGAGTCCGCGGAGCGCCGCGCGGCCCCGGCGGGCCGCCCGGCGCTTTCCCATATCCGTCCCGGTTCCCGGTTCCGGTCAGCGGGCCAGGAGGGTCGCCAGTCGGGCCGCGGACGTCCCCAGCCCGGACGGCTGCCCGAGCCGGGCCGTCCCCGCCCCCGACCGGACGTCGTCGGGGCCGTAGCGCCGTACCGTCCGGTGCCAGTGGAGGACGCCCGTCAGCCAGTCCTCCAGCTCGCCGACATAGGCCGAGAGGGCCGCGCGCTCCGCCGCCCGGAGTCCGAAGTCGGCGCAGATCAGGGGCAGTTCATGCGCCTTGATATGCAGGAACTGCCGCAGCCTGCCCCGCATCAGATCGGCCACGATCCCCACCGCCGACGGATAGTCGCAGCCGAAGAAGGTCTCCACGACCAGCACCGCGTTGTGCAGATCGCCCTCGACCTCGATCTCCTTCTGGTACGAGAACAGGTCGTTGACCAGACAGGCGTAGCTCGCGGCGGCGCTCTCCAGGGCGGCCACCGGGCCGCTGCGCAGCACCGCTTCCGGCACTCCCCGCTCGTGCCGCAGCCGGCTGAGCAGCATTGTCAGATCGGAGCCGAAGGTGGCGCGCCGCATCTCCAGATAGTCCACCGGATCGGGCACCCGGTGCTGTGCCGTGTTCCCCAGCTCCCAGATCCAGCTGTCCAGCATCGCCCCGATCGCGGTCCGCAGTTCGGTCCTGGCCCCGGGCGTCATCGGCCCGGCGGTCCGTACCCACAGATCCGCCAGCGCGCGTTCCAGCGGGCTCACCGCGAACGCGGGGGCGGCGGCCGGGTCGTCCAGCGGCAGGCAGCCCATCAGCCGTTCGTTCGTCAGCCGGGCGCCCGCCACGTCGCGGGGGCGGCCGAAGACGATGGGGTAGTAGTCGTCCGCGTAGGTGCCCCAGGTCAGCCAGAGGGCGCTGAGTTCCAGCTCCTCGGGGGTGGCGTCCGGGTCGATCCCCGCAGAGCAGAGCGCGAGGTCGAATCCGCGCAGCATGGGACCGTCCCAGATGTCCCCGAGCAGCCCCATCCGCTCCGTCCAGGCGATCGACGCCTCCCGGGCCCGCGCGTGGTGCGGGCTCAGTCGCAGCGGGAACGGCAGATCGAACTCGGGCAGCAGCGACGGGCCGGTCCGCCGGTGCGGGGTGTGCGACAGGGCCCGCCGCCGGGCGGCTGCGGGCCGGCCGAAGAGCGTGCGCACATCGAGCGCGGAGCTGCCGAGCGCGCCGCCGAAGAGCGAGTTGCCGAAGGGGCCGCCGCGGGTCCCGGCGTGCTCGTTCATATAGCGGCTGGAGCGCAGATGCCACTCGTGGCCGCCGGACTGCCAGTCCTGGAGCCCCTTGACGTACAGGGCGATCGCCGCGCACTGGTCCGGGGGCAGCCCCCGCTCCAGACAGAGCGCCGGGACCTCCGTCAGCGCGGTGTTCTCGAACTGCTGGAGCCGGGAGGTCAGCAGATCGTTGACCGACTCCGCCGCCTCCTGCGTCGTACAGCCGAGGAAGGTCTCGAGCACCAGGACCCCATTGCTCAGCTCGCCCTCGTCCTCGACCTCCCGCTGGTAGGAGAAGAGGTCGTTGCGGAGGTGGACGGCGTCCGCGAAAGTCTCGGTGAGCACCCGCAGCGGGCGGGCGCGGGCCACGGACGCGGGCAGCTCCGCCCCCGCCGCGAACTCCACCAGCTGGGCCGACCAGGGCGCGCCGCCCACCTTGCGGCGCATCTCGATGTACTCGACCGGATTGGCGACCCGGCCCTCGTCGATATTGGCCAGCTCCCAGTCGGACTCGTTCAGCAGATTGCGGGTGGACTCGGTGAATCTGGCCCGCCAGCCGCGGCCCATGGCGGGCACGGTACGCCGCCACAGATCGGCCAGCCCTGCCTCCACCGGATCGACCGGCTCCGGCACCTTTGCCGCGGGATCCACCGGCATGAACGCGGCCAGCCGGTCGAGATGCGCCTTGCCGCCCCGGCGGTCCCGGGTCCGCTTGAAGACCTCCAGGAAGTGGTCGTCGAAGAAGAAGACCCAGACGTACCAGTCGGTGACCAGGGCGAGGGTCTCCGCGTCGCAGTCGGGGTGGGTGTAGGCGCAGAGCCCCGCGTAGTCGTGGGCCTCCAGATCCCGCTCCTCCCAGATGCCCGAACCCTCCAGCATCCCCATCTCCCGGGCCCATGCCCGGGTATGCGTCCGTGCCGTCTCGACGTGCGGGTTGAGCCGCGCCGGATACGGCAGGTAGAAATCGGGCAGGACGAAGGGCTGAGCCATGCGTGCCGGGCCTCTCGGATCGGGGCGGAACGTTCTTGCGGCCCATGTCTGCCCGTCCCCCGGACGGAGCACACTCCCCTTCAACGAGTCATACCGTCGTACGGATTCACCTGTGGGGCGCATGCCATTCGCCTCGCGCCCCCCGGGGTGACGGACACCCCGCCCCACCAGCCCTGACGGACCGCACGCCCCGGAGCGCGCGTCCCGCACCCCGGCCGCCCCGAGCTGTGTACCCCCGGCGGAACGGCGGCTCGAACACCGGTGCGCCCGCCCCGGGGTGGACGCCCGGCCCCGATCCGCGCCGTCCCACCGGTCCGGGCCGCCGACCGGCGGCGGGACCCCGGGAATGGTCATGGGACGGACGTTCGACGCTCCGTGTACGATCTGCCGGGTTGTCCGTACACCAACACCCGGCACCGGTGCCGGGACCGGCAGTGGGGGGAGCAGATGCAGAGGGTCGGAGTCCCGCACGACATCGCCGAACTCCTCACCGACGCCGCCCGCGAACGCGGCTGGGCGGGCCCCGCCCACCACGCCGTCGGCGGACGCCGGCGCAACGGCTCCTGGCTCCAGGCGGCCGCCATCGGCTCCATCGCCCTCCTGGTCGGCACCGTCACGACCTGGGGACTGGCGCGCGCGTGGGGCGACACCGACCACGCGGGCTGGATCGTCCTGGGACTCGGCTTCGGCTACCTCATCACCCTCATCGTCGGACTCGTCGCCGTCGCCCACCGGCCGGGCCCCGAACGCCCCGCGATCTGGTTCCAGTTGTACGAGGACGGCCTCGCGCACTACCGCCAGGGCGCCCACCGGCCCACCGTCCTCGCCTGGGACGAGATCGACCGGGCCGTCCACCACATCACCCGGGTGGAGGACTCCGCCGGCCGCGAGATCCGCCGCGTCCACTCCCTCAGCGTCACCCCCCTGCCGGACCCCGCCCACCGCGACCGCTGCGACCACCGGGAAACGATCGCCCTGCCGCCCGGCTTCCCCGACGCCGAAGTGCTCGCCCGGTACGTCACCGGCCGCACCCGCTGACCCACCGGACCCATCGGGCGGTCCCGGACATGCGGCGGGCCCGGTGCCGAGGCACCGGGCCCATCGCAGGGGTCGCACCGCGACCCGGGGGGACGTCCGCGCACGCCCCCGGAAGGATACTCAGCGGGTACCGACCGCCGCCCGTACCGCCCTGCGGGCCATCGCGCAGTCGTCGTGCAGCCGCCGCAGCAGCAGCCGCTGCTCCTCACCGGCCGAAAGGCCACCGGGCCCGCCGCCCGTCGCACCGCTCACCGACGGCGCCTCCCGCATCGTCCGCTGCACCGCCGTCTCGTAGGTACGGATCTCCTGGGTCAGTACCAGCATCAGATTGACCAGGAACGCGTCCCGCGCCGCGGGTCCCTTGCGCCCCGCGAGCTGGCTGATCCGCCGCCGCTCGCCCGGCGCGTCACCGAGGACCGCCCACAGCGTCGCCAGGTCGTACCCCGGCAGATACCAGCCCGCGTGCTCCCAGTCGACCAGGACGGGACCGGCCGGCGAGAGCAGGATGTTCGACAGCAGCGCGTCGCCGTGGCAGAACTCGGCGACCGTGCCGCGCCCGCCGGTCGACCACGGACCGCGCAGCAGCTTCTGAAGATCCCCCAGATCGCGATCGGTGAAGAACCCCAGCTCGTGGTAGCGGGTGATCCGGGACGCGTAGTCCAGCGGGGCCTCGAACAGACCGGCGGGCGGCCGCCAGTCGTTGAGCCGGGTGATCGCGGCCACCGCCGACCGCACATCGGGCCGCGGCGGTGCCTCCGCCGGATGCCTGCTCAGCGCCGCCGCCCTGCCCGGCATCCGCTCGATCACCAGGGTGCAGTTCTCCGGGTCCGCGGCCACCAGCCGCGGTACCCGGACATCCTGGGGACGGTGCCGGACGAAGGTGCGGTACGTCGCTATTTCGTGCCGGAACCTTTCCGTCCACGCCGGCGAGTGGTCCAGCAGACACTTGGCCACGGCCGTGGTGCGCCCGGTCGTCCCGACGATCAGCACGGAACGCCCGCTGCGCCGCAGCACCTGCACCGGATGGAACTCCGGGCAGATCCGGTGCACCGAGGCGACCGCCATCCTCAGCTGCGCGCCCTGGGGGCCGGACAGATCGATTCTGCCGCTCAGCGGCTGGCCCACCGCCGGCGCGGGCCGCCGCAACCGGCCCGCGGCGGGCTTGGGATCGAGATACGGTCCGGCGCCGGCCGGCACGCCGGGGCGCAGTGGCCGGATCGGGACGGACACGGAGGACGATGCTGTGTACATGGGGGGAGCAGATCCCTTCGTGTGCCGACGGATTGCCTGCGCCGATCCGGCCCGAGGGCCCCGCACCCGGGGGGAGTGCGGCCTACGGCGGGGCCGGGGTGGCGCGTTCCTACGTCACACCAGCGCACGGGTGGCACACCATGTGGCGGACCCTGGCGAACCCTGGCGAATAGTCGCCACCCCCCTGGCGGAGGACTACTGTCGACTCAGCCGAGAATCTGGGGGCTTACGTGACCGGCGGACCCAACACCCGTCTGAGCGACCTGTTCGGCATGGCCGGCTGGTCCAAGGGTGAACTCGCGAGACTCGTGAACCGGCAGGCGGCGGCCATGGGCCATCCGCAGCTGGCGACCGACACCTCACGGGTACGGCGGTGGATCGACATGGGGGAGACCCCCCGCGATCCCGTGCCGAGGGTGCTGGCCGCCCTCTTCACCGAGCGGCTCGGCCGTGTCGTGACCACCGAGGACCTGGGCTTCGTCCGGAACGGGAGAGCGGGCAGGGGCAAGGGCACACGGGCCGTGGAGCACGCGGCGAACCCCGACGGCCTTCCCTGGGCGCCCGACCGGACGGCGTCGGTCCTCACCGAATTCACGGGAATGGACCTCATGCTCAACCGACGCGGGCTGGTGGGCGCGGGCGCTGCGCTCGCCGCGGGCTCCGCACTCACCGGCGCCATGTACGACGTGCTGCACAGTGAACCCGCACTCGTGACCGACTCCTCCTTCACCACGACCGCCGCGTTCGCCGACCCCGCCGGGTACGACCGCTACGAGGCCGCGCCCATCGGATCGCAGGAGATCGCGGCCCTGGAACGGTCCGTCGAGGTCTTCCGGGCCTGGGACGCCTCCCGCGGCGGCGGACTCCAGCGCAAGGCCGTCGTCGGCCAGCTCAACGAGGTGGGCGGGATCCTCGCCTACCGCCATCCCGGCCATATCCAGCAGCGGCTCTGGGGCGTGGCCGCCAATCTCGCCGTACTCGCCGGATGGATGTCGCACGACGTCGGTCTGGAACCCACCGCCCAGAAGTACTTCGTCATCGCCGCGCATGCCGCGCGCGAGGGCGGCGACCGGCCCCGGGCCGGTGAGGCGCTCTCCAGGGCCGCCCGCCAGATGATCCATCTGGGCCGTCCCGACGAGGCCCTCGATCTGATGAAGCTGGCCCAGTCCGGGTCGGGGGTGGAGACCCTGCCGAGGACCCGGGCGATGTTCTGCACCATCGAGGCATGGGCCCAGGCGGCGATGGGCGAGGGGTCTGCCATGCGGCGCAAGCTCGGCGAGGCGGAGCAGCTCTTCGTCTCCGACCGGAGCGATGTGCCGCCACCGTGCTGGATGCAGATGTTCGACGAGGCGGATCTGCACGGGATGGAGGCGCTGGCCTACCGTACGCTCGCCGAACACGAGCCGTCGGCCGCCACCGTCGCGCAGGGCCATGCCCGCAAGGCGCTGGAGCTGCGGGAGGGCGGCCGGCAGCGGTCGAAGATCTTCGACTACATCTCGATGGCCTCGTCCTGCTTCATCTCCGACGACCCGGAGGAGGCCGACCGCTACGCCCGGCTCGCCCTGGTGTCTATGGGGGAGACCTCGTCGCACCGGACATGGGACCGGCTGCGGGAGATGTACCGGCTGACCGGGCGGTACTCGGACCACGCCACGGTCGGCGCCCTGCGGGAGGAGCTGGAGCGGGCGCTGCCGTACAGCCCGTCGAAACGGGCCCGGCTCAGCACGACCTGATACCCCGTCATCCGGCTGCCCCGTCGCCCCGTCGCCCGGTCGTGCGGGAAGTCCTACTCGCCGATCCTGGCCACCATCACACAGGCGTCGTCCGTGCGTCCGGCGCCGCCGAACGCCTCGGCGACCAGCCGTACGCCGTCCTGGGCGTCGCGGGCCCCGGCTAACACCGGTGCCAGACCCAGCAGCCGGGCGGTACCGGACGGTTCGTCGGCCGCGGCGGTACGGGTCAGTCCGTCGGTGTGCAGTACCAGCAGGTCCCCGGGGCGGAGCTGGACCTCGTTCTGCTCGTACTCCGGGGCCGAGGTGGCCCCCAGCAGGACGCCGTCCGGCGGGGGCAGGGTCCGTCCCGTCCCGTCGCGGAAGAGCAGCGGGGCGGGATGGCCCGCCTGCGCCCAGGTGAGGGTGTGCCGGGCCGGGTCGATCTGGCAGCAGACGGCGCTGCCGAGGGTGGGCTGGACGGAGGTCTCCAGCAGATGGTTCAGATGGCCCATCACCGCCCCGGGGGCGACGCCCGCCACCGCCATCCCGCGCAGCGCGCCGAGGAGCATCGCCATCGACGAGGTGGCGGCCACCCCGTGCCCGGTCAGGTCGCCCACGCTCAGGACGAAGGCGCCGGTCGGCAGCTCCAGCGCGTCGTACCAGTCGCCGCCGATCAGATCGGAGTTGCCGGAGGGGAAGTAGCGGGCCGCGACGTCGAGTTCGGCCGGTCCGCCGATGGGGAAGGTGAGGGAGCCGCGCCAGGGCGGGAGGACCGCCTCCTGCAACTCGACCGCCATCCGGCGTTCGGCCAGTTCGGCGTGCCGCCGCCGCCGCAGGGTCTCACCGCTCTCCCGTACCGCGAGCTCGCTCCGGCGCAGGGCGCTGACGTCCCGGAACACCGCCCACATCGAGGCCGTGGAGCCGTCGGGGCCGAGGACCGGCTCGCCCATCATATGGACCGTACGCACCTGCCGGTCGGGCCGTACGACGCGGAACTCCCCGTCGATGGGGCGTCCGTCGACCAGGCACCCCGTCACCAGGGTCGTCAGCAGCGCCTGGTCGTCCGGGTGGACCACGGACGGCAGCTCGTCGAGGGTCATGGCGTCACCGCCGGCGGGCCGGCCGAGGATGCCGTACAGCTCGTCGGACCAGCTGACCGCGTCGGTGAGCAGATTCCACTCGGCGCTGCCGACCCGGCTCAGCAGGGATCCCGAGCCCTGCGCGTGATCCGCCTCGTACGCGGCGAGTTCGGGCGCGTCGTACCGCGGCTGCGGCTCCTGCGGGCCGGCCGGCGCCATCCGCTCGACCTGCCGGACTTGCTCGACCTGTTCGAAGGGATCGGGGTACGGGAGGCGGACGGGCGGGCTGGTGAGGGCGCGGTCGCCCTCGCCGCCGGGTGCCTCGTCGGACAGGCCCCGGCGCAACTGCCCCAGCTGGGCGCCGAGATCATCGAGCTGATGGACCGCCAGATCGCACAGG
The DNA here is from genome assembly GCF_042753905.1 of Streptomyces sp. NPDC059248. Lineage (NCBI taxonomy): Bacteria > Bacillati > Actinomycetota > Actinomycetes > Kitasatosporales > Streptomycetaceae > Streptomyces > Streptomyces sp. NPDC059248. The sequence continues at coordinate 102,282 of NZ_JBHYZV010000008.1, forward strand.
GCCCGCCGCCAGCGGTCCTGCGGATGATCCTCGTCCGTCACGGTGTCACGGCGGACCCGGTCCACCGCCCCCCTCAGCCGGCGGGTCCGGCTGATCAGCGCGTCGACGGCGACGGAACCCGTGCCGGATCCGTCCTCCGGAAGGTCGCCGGGGCGGTCCTCGAACACGTGGGACGGCATGTCGTACTCCGATGCAGGCGTGGCCTCGGGCCGGTCTGGGTCACGGTCGGAACAAGGGTCGTTACGACTGTTGCACAGGGAGCGAGAGCTCGTAAGGCATTTGGCAACACTCGACCAGCCGATGCTGTTGGCATATGCCAAAGCGGGGCGCGCCGGGTGCCTCCCGGGGTGATCAGCACCCTGTGTACCCTGCCGGGCGCGCCGTGCGGAAGGGGCTCCGGAGGAAGACACCCGTGCGATCGACGGGTCCCGCAAAGGCTTTCGGTCTCCGGGCGGATGTCCGTCCCCGTCTCCCGCATACGGTGTCCCGATCGGTGCGCGCGGGGGCCGCGCCCGTCCCCTCCCCGGGCGCGGCCCCCGCACGCGGCGGGGGATCAGCCGACCGCGGCCGCCCAGCGCTCCCGGCCCAGGAACGCCAGCAGGGCCCGCTTCTCCGGCTTCTGGATCTCGGGGCCCGCCTCGAAGCCCGCGGCGAGCATCCTGGCGATGGCCTTCTCGTTGCGGGCGTCCGGCTCGACGACGACCCGCAGGGCCGCCGGGTCCGCGAAGACGAACTCCATCAGGGCCGTCATCAGCCCGGTCGTGAAGCCGCGTTCCCCGGTGGGGGTCCCGTCGGGTGCCGGGCCGATCAGGATGTGGACGCCCACATCGCCCGGGAGGACGTCGTAGCACTCGCCGACCGGGTCGGCGGCCGGCTCGTACGTCTGGAAGAGCGCGACCGGGGTGCCGTCCCGTTCGACGAGGAAGGCGTGATGGGTGGGGAGGGAGTCCACATACGCGTAGATCTCCCGCACCTTCTCGCGGGTGTGGTCGAGCATGCCCCAGAACCGGGCGCGCTCAGCGGTGACCCATCCGTGCACGACGTCGAGGTCGGCGGCCGGGTCCAGCGGTACGACGCGTACCGTCCCGAAGCCGTCGACCTTCTGCTCGTGGACGGCCTCGCGCACGGCGGGGCAAGCCGTTCTCGCGGGGGGCGCGGCGGCGGGGGATTCGGGGGATTCAGTGGACATCGGTCGGGTTCTCCTCGGTGAGTTTGTTCCAGTCGGTGACCACGGGCGCGAGCCCTCCCGTCAGCCACAGGGGCAGTTGGTCGCGGTGGTGGGGGTCGCCGGGGACGCCCGAGGCGCCCAGCGGCACGATCCAGCGGCTGTTGTCGCGGCGGGCCAGATCCCAGACATAGCGGGCGGCGGGGCCGCGCCAGCTCAGATCCGTGACGCCGGGGACGCTCGTGGTGGCGAGGACGCAGTCGTGGTCGCCCGACAGACCGGGCCAGCCGCCCTCGGGCGCCTCGTCGTGCTTCCCGCCCGGCAGCGCCTGCCAGGGCGCGAGCCGGTGCCGGTCGCCCCATACGGGCTCCTGCCGCGCGGTGCCCGCCCGTGCCGTCGCGACCTCCTCCAGGGCGCCGCGGACCGCCGCCGTCACATCCCCGGGCGGCAGGAACGCCGAGCCGAGCAGCTTCTCCAGGGCGAAGCCGACCCGGGGCACGAACGCGGTCCACGGGAGCAGTTCATCGGGCCAGTCGCCGTTCCCGACGGCCTTCGCGAGCCCCGCGAAGAAGGGGTGCGCGGCGAGCCGCCGGACCACGGCGGACCGGACCTCGGTGTAGAGGGCGGCGTCGGTGCTGTTGGCGTCCATCCGCCGGTCCCACTCCAGCAGCCGGGCGCGGGCCGCGGTCGCGGCGGGGCCGAGCCCGTCGAGCCGGTCCAGCGCCGCGAGCAGGGGGCGGGCCGAGTCGAGCCGGGTGTCCATGTGCACGCAGGACATGCCGTCGGCGGTCCACAGCCGCCGCGTCCCGAGCAGCTCCCGGATCCGCTCGGCCCGGTGGGGGGCGGCGAACTCCACGCCCAGGGGCTCCGCGATCCCCCGTTCGTTCGCCATCACGGCGACCGCCCCCACGGCCGCCGCCGGCAGGGTCCGCCAGCCCCGCCAGACGTACGCGGCCTCCCACGCGGGCACGGTCCGCAGCAGGTTCTCCCGGGGCCGCCGGGGCACCCGGCCCGCGACCCGGTGCAGCAGCCCGCCCTCGGTATCGGCAGCCAGCACCACGTTCACCGGCTCCGCCCATCCGTCGAGCGCCCGGTCGACGTCGCCGGTGGTACGCGCCCGCAGCAGCGCGGGCAGCGCGGCGAAGCCGAGATCCGACGTGACCCGCGACGGGGTCCGCAGAGCGAGCACCTCCGTGTCGCCGCGCCCGCCCACGACGACCGGGCCGCGATCGGTCTCCAGCACCTCGACGACCTCCGGCGCGCCCCCGGCGACCTCCACGGTCTCGGTGTGGACGCGCACCGGCCGCCAGCCCTCGGGCCCGAGGGCCTCCAGTCCGCCGCCGGGCGTGTCGCGCAGCCGCTCCCGGTACAGGTCCTGGTAGTCGGCCATGGCGTTGGTGATGGCCCAGGCGACGGACCCGGCGTGGCCGAAGTGCGCGATGCCGGGGACCCCCGGCATCGCGAGCCCCACCACGTCGAACTCGTCGCAGGCCAGCCGGATCTGCTGATAGACCCCCGGGTCCTCGACCGGCCGGTGCGGATCCCCGGCGATCAGCGGGGCGCCGTGCGCGGTACCGCCCGCCCCGACGAGCCAGCCGTTGCTCCCCGACCCGTCGGCGCCCTCGGCGGAGAACAGCTCCACGGCCGCGTCACCGAGGGCGCGGGCCACCTCCTCGCGCCAGATCTTGGTGGGGAAGCCGGCGAAGAGGACATGCGTCCCGAGCCAGATCCCGAGCGGTACCCACGGCTCCCACGGCCGCGGCTCCAGACCGACCTCGGCGAACTGGGGCGCGCGCCGGGCCCCTTCGGCCATGCCCGCGTTCACCCCGGCCACGTAGTGACGGACCCACGCGGCGGTCGCGTCGTCCAGCGCTTCGTAGCAGCGCCGCGCCGTGTCGTCGAGACGGGCCTGCCGCGCGAACCGGTCCCAGCCGGCGGCGGACGCGCCCAGGAAGGACGCGGATGTGCCCTGGAAGCGGTTCCGCTCCACCTCGATCTGCCACGCCCGGTCGACCGCGGCGTTCCACCCCTGCGCGTGCGCCAGCCCGTCGGCACCCTCCGCCCGCAGATGCGGAATCCCCCAGTCGTCCCGGTAGACCTTGAAGTTCACCTGTCCCGCCCCTCGATGACCACGACCCACCTCGTTTAGGTTAGGCTGACCTAAGTTACTGCACGAGCGTTCGGATGAACAAACACGAACGAAGCGGAAGGAGTCGGGCGTGGGGCATGGCTGGGAGGGTGTGGTCCTCAAGCTGATGCGGGGGAAGGACTTCCGGTTCACCGTGACCGGGACCGAGGCGGTCGGCGACCGTTTCCACCGCGTCCACTTCACCGACGGCGACATGCTCGCGCAGACCGGTGTCCATCCCACGATGTGGGTCCGCGTCTGGTTCGACAACGCGGGCAAACCCCATCAGCGCGCCTACACCCTGGTCGACCCCGACCCGGAGAAGGGCACCTTCAGCATGGAGTTCGCCCTCCACGAGGGGCCCGCCTGCGACTGGGCGCGCGCCGCCCGGGACGGCGACACGATCGACGCCACCCTCCAGGGCACCGGGTTCACGGTCCCCGACCCGGCCCCCGGGCGGATCGTCGCCGTCGGCGACCCCGCGTCCCTCCCGGCGCTCAACTCCCTCATCGAGGCCCTGCCCGGTGTGCCCGCGACCGTCTTCTTCGAGACCGGCCACGAGTCCGACGCGCGACTGCCGTTCCGGCTCGACCCCGGCCTCCACGAACTGCGCACGGTGCCCCGCGAGGACCGCGGCGCCCGGCTGGTCGCCGAGGTGAAGGCCGCCCTGCCCGCCCTGATCGGCGACCCCACGACCGCGTACGTCTGGATCGCCTGCGACACGGCCACCACCCGTACCCTCGGCTCGTACGTCCGCAAGGAACTCGCCCTCCCCAAGGACCGTGTCAACGCGCTCGGTTACTGGCGCGCGACGGCCTGACGCCGACCGGCGGCGGGGCGGCCGGGCCGATCACCGGAGGATCGCCGTGCCCCCGCCGCCCCGGCCCGTGCTCGCCACCGTGGTCCTCGACTGCGCCGACGCCGCCCGGCTCGCCGAGTTCTACCGGCGGCTCCTCGGCTGGGAGGTGCGGGCCGCCGAACCCGACTGGATCCTCCTCCAGCCGCTGGGCGGCGCCGGGGTCCGGCTCGCCCTCCAGGGGGAGCGGGGGTACGAACCCCCGGTCTGGCCCGAGGAGCCGGGCGCGCAGCAGAAGATGCTCCATCTCGACTTCCACGTCGACGACCTCGACGCGTCGGCCGCGTACGCCCTCACCCTCGGCGCCCGCGAGGCGGCCGGCCGGCCGCAGGACGACGTCCGGGTGCTGTTCGACCCCGCTGGTCACCCTTTCTGTCTTTTTCTGCACACCTGACCCGCGTGTCATACTCACGCCATGAGCTCACCCGTCACGGCAGCGGTCCCGGCGCCCCGCGCCGACGGCATCCGTGTCCGGCGGGCGACCGGCGCCGACGCGGCCCGGCTCACCAGGATGGTCCGCCGTTCCCGTGCCTACGACGGCCACTACGCCTCGATGGTCACCCGGCTCACCGTCGGGCCCGTCTACATCGAGACCCACCGGGTCCATGTCGCCGCCGACACCGACGACCGCCCCCTCGGCTTCTACGCCCTGCTGCTCGACGCCGCGGAACTGGACCTGATGTTCGTCGCCGACCGCGCCCAGGGCCTGGGTATCGGCCGGCTGCTGATCGCCCATATGACCGCCGAGGCCCGCGGCTTCGGCCTCGACTCCGTCCGGGTCGTCTCGCACCCGCCCGCCGAGGGCTTCTACCGCGCGATGGGCGCGGAACCCACCGGCACGATCCCCGCGGACCCGCCTGCGGTCGCCTGGCCCCGCCCCGAACTTTACTTCCGGCTCCCCCCGACCCCCTGAAGATCCAGTGACGCAGGGCACCCCGGGTGTCCTGACCGTCCCGGGTCCGGTCACCCCGGGCATCCAGGGGCGCGAGGAACTGCGCGATCAACCACCCGCGACGGTCGGCTTCGGGACGGCCGAACGCCCGGGGTGCCCGGCCGTCCGAGGTGCGGGCACCCCGGGCATCCAGCGGCGCGGGCAACCGCGATCAACCACCCGCGGCCGTCGGCCGCCCGGCGCTCCCCGAACGCGCGGCACCCCGCCCGGCTCAGACCACCGCGCCCGACGGATCGCGGTCACGTGCCCGTGCCCGGTCCGGGCGGTGGGCCCGGTCGCGGCGGCGGGAGGTCAGGATCACCGCCAGCGGCATCGCCGTGAACACCGTAGACGCCACTCCCGCCACCACCCCCGCGAGCAGCGCCACCGAGAAGTCGGTCAGCGAGTCACCGCCCAGGACCGCCAGCGCCATCAGGACGAACAGCGCGCCCATCCCCGTATTGACGGTCCGCGGCAAGGTCTGCGCCACCGCCAGGTCCGCGAGATCGGGCCAGGCCGCGCGCGGCGCCGACCGCCGCAGTTCCCGCAGCCGGTCGAGGACGACGACCGAGTCGTTGACGGAGTAGCCGACCACCGTCAGCAGCGCCGCCAGGAAGATGCTGTCCACCGGTTTGCCGAGCCAGGCGAACAACCCCACCACCAGCAGGACGTCCTGCGCCATCGCGGCCACCGCCGCCACCGCGAAGGTCCACCGGAACCGCAGCGCCAGATATCCGAGCTGGGCGGCGATCGCGACGCCCAGCGCGATCAGCGCCTGCGTCCGCAGCTCGGACCCCATACTCGGCCCGATCCGCTCGTCCCGCTCCACCCGCGCACCGCCCGCCGTCTCGCCCAGCGCCTCCCGGATCCGGGTCTGTTCCGCGTCGGTCAGCTCACCGGTCCTTACGGTGATGCCGCCCTCGCCGGACTCCTGCACCACCGCCCGCGGGAACCCGGCCTCCGCGACCGCCCGCCGCGCGGTGTCCGCGTCGACGACGCGCCCGGTGACGTACTCCGTCTGACGTCCGCCGGTGAACTCCACCCCGAAGTCGAGTCCGCGTATCCCGATCCCGGCGACCGCCGCCAGCAGCAGCCCGCCGCACAGCCCGAGCCACAGCTTCCGCCGCCGCATCAGCCGGGGCGGCCGCTTCTCCAGCCGGGTGCGCAGCCGGCCCTTCGCCGCGATCCCCGTCAGCCCCGGCCGCCGCCGGATCCACGAGCGGTTCAGCGTCCACTCGGCGAACAGCCTGGTGATGACCATCGCCGACACCAGGGACGCCAGGACGCCGATGGCCAGCGTCACCCCGAAGCCCTTCACCGGACCGGTGGCGAAGGCGAACAGCAGCCCCGCCGCCAGCAGGGTGGTGATGTGCGAGTCGGCGACGGCGCTCCACGCCTTGTCGAAGCCGATACGGAGCGGGCGCCGGGGATCCACCGGCGACCGGCCCGGACGCGGGAACTCCTCCCGGGCCCGTTCGAAGACGAGGACATTGGCGTCGACGGCGATCCCGATCGCCAGCACGAACCCGGCGAGCCCCGGCAGCGTCAGCGTCGCGCCCAGCGCCACCACGGCGGCGTACGAGATCAGCCCGTACAGCGCCAGCGCCGCCGTGGCCAGCAGCCCCAGCAGCCGGTACACGACGATGATGAACGTCCCCGTGCACACCAGCCCGATGACCGCCGCCCAGAAGCTGGCCCGGATCGCGTCCGCGCCCAGGGTCGGGCCCACGGTGCTCTGGTGCACGATGGAGACCGGTACGGGCAGCGCGCCGCCCTTCACCAGCGCGGCCAGCTCCCGTGCCTCGTCCCCGTTGAAACCGCCCGTGATCTGCGCCGAACCCCCGGTGATGCCCGCGCCGCAGGACACCGTCCGCTCCATCCCGGGTGCCGAGACGATCCGGTCGTCGAGCACGATCGCGACCCGCCGGGCCGGATCGCCCGGCGGGGCGCACGCCGCCTCACCGGTGATCCGCGCCCAGTCCTTCCCGGCGTCGCCCCGGAAGGCGAGATCGACGGTCCAGCCGCGGCCCGACGCGCTGTCGAGCACGGCCTCGGCGTCCTTCACCCCGTTCCCGGTCAGCGCGGGCGGCGCCAGGGCCAGGAAACTGCCGGGCGCGTCCGGGTCGGGCAGGACCCGGGACCCGTCCCCGGCGGGCGCGCCCGCCGGTCCTGCCGCCGCGCCCGTCACGGGGTGGAAGGTCAGCTGCGCGGTCCGGCCGATCGCGGCCGCCGCCTCCCGGGGGTCGCGTACCCCCGGCAGTTCGACGGCGATCCGCCGGTCGCCGGAGCGGGCGAGCGACGCCTCGGCGACCCCGAGCGCGTCGACCCGCTGCCGCAGCACCTCCAGCGTCCGGTCGGTGGCGGCGGCGTCCGCCTTCACGGTGGGGGAGTCCCGGGTCTCCAGGACGATCCGGGTACCGCCGCGCAGATCGAGCCCCAGACGGGGCGCGCTGCTCACGGCGACGAGGAGGGAGACGGCGACGACGGCGAAGGCCGCGATCGCCCGCCACAGCGTGCCACGGGACGTGCTGTGGTTTTTCACGGCCTTACGGGTGTGACGAGTCTTACGGGGCCCGCCCGCTGAACGGCGGGTGGGCGAGGGACCGGATGACATGAACGCTCCACGGCTCGTACGCGGCCGCCGGGCGCCCGCGAACAGGAGAAGAGGGCCGGTCCGGGGCCGCCGCCACCACGAAGGGGGCAGGGCGCGCCAGGTACCGGAAGGCGCACGTCCGGCGGTCGGCCCGTCCCGTCACCCGATCACGGGTACGGAAGGGGGCGCGCGGACGCGGCGTACGACGGCGTTCCGCCGGACGGGCGGATCGCCGGAATCCCGGGCCGTCTCGTGTCGTGAAGGCGCGCTGCCGCCCGAAGGGCGGACGGCGTTACGTCGACGAAACGGCCTGGTCGCCGTGGAGGGAAGGGGGAGCGCGGGTACGAGGGGAGTCACCGGCCGGGCACGGCGGCGCGCGCTCCTGCCGGGGGCCGGCGCACTCGCGGCCCGCCGGCGGCAGGATGCCCGCGTGGAGCACGGGCCCCGTGGCGGCGAACGGCGGCCCCGCCGGGCGCTCACCGGTGTCCGCGGCCACCACGGACACGGCCGCGGTCATCGCCGTACGACGGGGGTCGGGGCGGGCCGCGGAATGGCGCTGCGGTCCCTCGTAACGGACGGGGGAGGCCGGGGTGGCCGCCACGCCCGTCGCGACGGGGGCGCCGGAGACCGGTGCCCCGCCGGTGAAGACGGCCATCAGGGCCCAGACCCCGAGCAGCACCGCCGACAGGAGGGCGGGAAGCGTCGCGCGTAGGTGCCGCCGCACTCCGACCCCCTCCCGGTCGTGGACCGTATACCGGGGACAGCCTAGCCCGGATCCCGCGGCCCAACGGCCCGCGGAGCGCCCGGAGCCGGGACCGCCCGTCCGGGCGGGATCCAGGGACGGGACACCCGGCCGTACGGAGACGAGGCCGGGCCGGTGGCCCCCCGCCGACAGGGGGCCACCGGCCCGAGCCGTTCGGTGGCGCCGGTTACCGGAACCGGCGGAGCGGTCGGGCGGGGACGGGACAGACGCCCCCGCCCGGCCGGGCCACGGCGGCGGAAGCGACGAGCGCCGTCACGGTCACCGGACCCGTGGCCACGGCCTCGGCCGCCTGTGCCGGGAGGTGCCGCTGTGGGGGGACGGACACTCGGGTCTGCACTGCTTCCTCCGGGTGGGAAATCCGGGCCCGTTGGGGGGCGGGCCCTCGGTGAACGCCGACGACAGGGACCCCGGGGACTCATCCGAGGTCATGCTCCTGTCAAGCGGCGCTTAGGAATCCTGACGTCCGTGCCGCCGTCGGAGCAAGAACCTCTTTTGGCCGGGCCCGGCGTCCGGCGCGCCCGCCCCGCACGGGGCCGGGGTGAACCGCTCCGGGGTGCGCCCGGGGTGCCCGCGGGTCGGAGCGGCGAGGCCCCCGGCGCCCCGGGCGGCGCTGATCGTCCGTTCAGCGCCGCCCGCCCCCGAGGCGCGGCCCGAGGTCGCGGGGCCTGTTCGAGCGGCGGCGGCCGACCGGCCGCGTACAGCCCCTGGGAATCGAACGGAATGAGGCGCGCGATCAATTGACGGCCTTTCATATTCCGCAGGGTCATTTCATAAAGGCCACTTGCCGGGCGCCGCGCCCGGATGCGTGATGCCGACCGTCTGACCTGGTCTTCCCCTGAGGGGCGATACGTCTCCGGTGGGCCCGGTGGCCCGTGACGCCGCCCGGCGGCGGCGTGAAGCCAGGCGATATGGCGCTTATGTGCGATGTAAGGAGCTGGCTGAAAAGTGCTGCCGTGCTCGCCCCTGGAGCGACACGGGGCACGGCCGGCCCCGGCGGGTCCGGCCCGGCCCCCGGGACGGCCATCAGCGGCGGCACGGCCGTCAGCGGCCCATCACCGGTGTGACGAAAAGACATTGCTGCGCGATGGGACCGTCGGATAACGTCACCGGCGTGACTACCGGGTCGGCCTCGCGCCACGATCACAAAGGCAGCCCGGCCTCCGAGTGAGGCCGGGGCGGGCACGAGCCCCGCCGCATCTCTTCTTCCTCGTATATCCCCACCGCCCCCGCGACGGGCGCCGATCGGTCCTGTCCCGATCCGTGCGAACCGCCGGGGCGTCCTGTACGCATCACACGGAAGAAGAGCATGCCCGACGATTTCCACCAGAACGTCATCAAAGAGTTCCGCGCCAACCGGGGCAAGGTCGGCGGCCCCTTCGAAGGAGCCCGGCTCCTGCTGCTGACCACCACCGGCGCCCGCAGCGGCGCCCGGCACACCACCCCGGTCGGCTATCTGCCCGACGACGACGGCCGAGTGCTGGTCATCGCCTCCGCCGCGGGCGCCCCCCGGCACCCCGCCTGGTACCACAACCTCGTCGCCCATCCGAGGGTCACCGTGGAGAACGGGACCTTCACCTACGACGCGGAGGCCGTCGTCCTGCGCGGCGACGAACGCGAGCGGGCCTTCGCCCGTGCCGTGGAGAGCGACGACGGCTGGGCCGAGTACCAGGCCCGCACCACGCGCGTGATCCCCGTCGTCTCCCTCCTCGCCATCGAGGACGGCCCGCCCAATGTCTCGGGCGAGACCACCTTCGGCGGTGTCCTCACCCGTATCCACGACGGTCTGCGGCGCGAGATCGCCCTGATCCGCGCCGAGGTCGAGGCCTCCGGCGCGAGCCTCGGCGCCCAGCTCAGGATCAACTGCCTGGCCCTCTGCGCCGGGCTGCGGAACCATCACACCGGCGAGGACCAGGGGATGTTCCCCATGATCGCCCAGCAGTACCCGGAGACGGCGCCGGTCATGGCACGGCTGGCCGAGGAGCACAAGAAGATCGACGCGCTGCTGGCGGAGCTCCGGCGTACCGTCTCCGAACCCGCCGCCGACGCCCGCGCCACCCTCGCCGACGTCGACCGGCTCGCCGCCGAGCTGGAGGCCCATCTGGCGTACGAGGAGGCGCAGCTGATCCCCCTCTTCGACCGGTAGGGCCGGAATCCGGGCCGTACGGTACGCCCCCCGGCTCCGGGGCCGCGCACCGTACGGCGCCGGACCGGCGTGCCGAGGGACGATCAGCCGGCGGCCCGGACCTTCGACCGCCCGGGCCCGGGACCCGTATCGAAATCCACTGGTCATGAAGCTGTCCGCCGGTTTACGATCCGCCGCCATGCCGACAAACGAACAGATCATCAGCCAGGCCCTGAGCCGTATCGAGACCGGATACGTCTTTCCCGGGAGAACCGCGGACATCGACGCCGGAATCCGGCGCCGTCTGGCGGAAGGCGCCTACGACAACCTGGACGGGCCGTCCCTCTGCGAGACGGTGACCGCGCACCTCCAGGAGGTCTGTCCGGACAAGCATCTGCGACTGCTCTGGACGGACCGGCCGCACTCGCTGGCTCCGGCGGACGCGGATGAGGGACGGGCCGCGTTCATCGAGTTGCTCAGGGCGGAGAACCAAGGGATCCGCCGGGTCGAGCGGCTGGACGGGAACATCGGGCTCATCGACATCCGCCGTATCGCGTACGCGGACGAGGGCGCCGACGCGATCGGCGCCGCCATGCGGCTGGTCGCGCACAGCTCCGCGCTCATCGTGGACCTGCGCGAATGCCGTGGCGGAGCACCGGAGGGCGCCGCGATGTGGTGCAGCTACTTCTTCCACGACGACCAGGTGCACCTCAACGACATCCACGACCGGACCACGGGCACCACCCGCCAGTTCTGGACGACCGCGCACCTTCCCGCGCCGCGCTACACGGACCGCCCGGTCTACGCACTCACCAGTTCGATCACCTTCTCCGGCGGCGAGGACGTGGCGTACACCCTCCGGGCACACGGCCGGGCCGTCCTCGTCGGCGAGACGACACGCGGCGGCGCGCACCCCACCGCCCGACACCCGATCACCGAACACATCCTCGTGACCGTGCCGACCGCCCGAACCGTCAGCAGCGTCACCGGCACCAACTGGGAAGGCATCGGAGTGGTCCCCGACATCCACGTCCCGGCGGACCAGGCACTCGACACGGCGATCAAGGCCGCCCTGGAGCATCTGGGGGCGTAGCCGTACCGGAAGCCCGAGGCCCGGGTCGCACGAGGCCGGGGGAGCACCGCGAGGCCCTCGGGGAAGAGGCGTTCAGCGTGTCGCGTACGTTTCCAGTGCCTCCTGGACCGGCGCCACCCCGTCCTCCCCGGCCAGTGCGGCCGCCAGCGCCCCGGCGCGGATCCGCAGACCCTCGTCGCCCGTGGCCCGCCGCAGCGCCGCCGTGAGCGCGGGCACCGACAACCGCCGCAGCGGTACGGCGGCCGGCGCGACGCCGAGCGCCGTCAGCCGGCCCGCCCAGAACGACTGGTCGAACTGGACGGGCACGGGCACGGCGGGCACCCCCGCCCGCAGTCCGGCCGCCGTCGTCCCCGCCCCGCAGGCGTGGACGACGGCCGCCATGTGCGGGAACAGCGTGTGATGCGGCAGCTCGCCGATGGTCAGGAGGTCGTCGCCGTCGGCTCGCAGCCCCGCCCAGCCGGACTGGATCACGCCGCGCAGAACCGCCGCCCGCAGTGCGCGTACCACGATCGCGCTCACCCGCGCGGGATCGGGTGTCGTCGCGCTCCCCAGCCCCACGAAGACCGGCGGGGGCCCCGCCGCCAGGAAGGCGGTCAGCTCGGCGGGCAGGGCGGACGCGGGAGGATCGTACGGCCACCAATAGCCCGCGACCCGCAGCCCGGGCCGCCAGTCGGCGGGCCGCGGCACGATCCGCTCACTGAAGCCGTGCAGGACCGGCCAGTTCCCGTGCTCCCTGGCCCGCCGGGCGGCCCGCGACCCGCTGACGGGCAGCCCCATCCGGGCCCTTACATCCCGTACCGCGTCCGTGAACACCGCGTCCACGGCCGCGTTCACCGCCCGCGCCGTCAGCCGGTTCACCGGCCGTCCCCAGGAGCCCGTCCCGGTCATCGGCGGGGCGAACTCCCCGGTGACGGCGTGCGGCTGGAGATAGACCCCGAGGCTCGGCAGCCGCAGACCCTCCGCGATCGCCACCCCCAGCGGGGCGACCGCCGCCGACAGCAGCAGGACGTCGCTCTCCTCGGCCGCCGCCACCAGACCGTCGGTCAGATCCCCGGCCACCGAACGCGCCAGCGCCACCATCCGGACCAGCTTCCCGACGCCGGTACCGCTGCGGTGCAGCCCCCGCCCCGCCGGCGAGTCCAGCTCGGCCCGGGGATCCACGGGCAGTCCGCGGAAGCCGATGCCCGCGGCCTCGGCGAGCGGCGCGAAACGCTCGTGCGTCACCAGGGTCACCTGGTGCCCGGCCCGGGCCAGTCCGTGCCCCAGCCCTGTATAGGGGGCCACATCGCCTCGGGATCCCGCCGTCATGAGCGCCACACGCATGATCGCAGTATGCCGTTGGCCGATCCGCCACGAGGACCGGCACGGCAGGATCCGGCCGACCTCCGGGCCCGGTGCGACGGTCCGTACGGCACCCCGGCACACGCCTGGCGATCCTTGCCGGGACCCGGTCGACGGCGATCCGGCCCCCCGGCCGGACCGCCCCGTTCCGCTGAACGGCGCCGCAACCGTACCGGCGCGGGGGACGCACCCCGTACCACGGTGGACGCCTTCAGGCCACCACGCCGGAGGCGCCCCCCCGGCGACGGGCCGACCGGGGCAGCGGCGTCAACGACCGGGGCGACGGCGGCGACCGTCGCGCGGAACGAACCGGGTCCCGTACGACAGCCCCGGCCCCCACCCGGTCAACTCGTCGCCGTCCCACCTGCCTCGACCCGCGTCACCGCCCACACCTGCTTGCCCCCGGCGAACGGCAACGACCCCGAGGCCGACGCCAGCGCCCCCACGATCAGCAGCCCCCGGCCGCCCGTCGCCTCCAGATCGAGCGCCGTCGGGCGCACCGGCGCGCGCGGCGACACGTCGTTGACCGCGATCCGCAACCGGTCCCCGCTGAGCGTCAGATCCAGCCGCACCCGGCCCCGGGTGTGCGACACGGCGTTGGTGACCAGCTCCGAGACGATCAGCAGAGGTACGTCCAGCTCACCCATGACACCCCAGGACCGCGCCGTACGCTCCGTGAAGCGACGGGCGTGCACGACGGCGTCCGGCAGCCGCCACACCGGCCAGCGGGCCCGCAGCGGGCGCCGGGCCGTCCCGTCGTACCGCAGCAACAGCAGCGCGACATCGTCGTCGCGGCGCTCCACGTTCGTCAGCAGCTCGTCGGCGGTCCGCCCCAGATCCACCGGATCGGCCGCCGACAGCAGCATCCGCAGCCTTCGCATCCCGTCGTCCAGCGGCAGCCGGGCCGACTCCACCAGGCCGTCCGTCAGCAGGGTGAGCACCGTGCCCCGCTCCAGCACGGCCTCCGTCATCGGATACTGCGCCTCCGGCAGCACCCCCAGCGGCGGCCCGCCGCGTACCTCGATCTCGTCCGTCGCGCCGTCGGGGTGCCGCAGCACGGGCGCCGTATGCCCGGCCCGCACCAGCAGCGCCGTCCCCTCCTCCAGATCGAGGTCCACATAGCAGCAGGTGGCGAAGAGATCGGTCTCCATGCCGGTGAGCAGACGGTTCGCCAGCCCCAGCACCACATCCGGCGGATGACCCTCGACCGCGTACGCCCGGATCGCGGTCCGCATCTGCCCCATGATCGTGGCGGCCTCCGCGCTGTGCCCCTGCACATCGCCGATGACGAGGGCAACCCGGTGCTCGGGCAGCGGTATCACGTCGTACCAGTCGCCGCCGACCTCCAGACCCACCGTGGCGGGCAGATAGCGCGCGACGGCCCGACCGCCGGGCAGCTCCGGCAGTTTGCGCGGCAGCAGACTCCGCTGCAGGGTCCGCGCCAGCTCGGTCCTGGCGTCGAGGGCGTGCGCCCGCGTCAGGGCCCGGCCCACCAGGCTCGCCGACGCCGTCAGCAGAGACCTTTCCTCCGGGACGAAGCGGTGCTCCTCGTCCCACCCCACCAGACAGACCCCGACCACCCGGCCGTCGGCCTGCAACGGCAGTACGGCGAGACCGCCGGGCCCGATGTCGAGGAGCCCAGGTTCCAGATCGGCGCCCGGCAGCCAGGCGGTGACCGTACCGTCGCGCAGCGCCCGGCGGAGCGTCGGCAGCGCCTTGCTGGACGCGTCGGGCCACTCCGAACGCCACTGCGAGCGCCATAGATCGGGCCAGGCGTCCGGCTCCGGCGGATCGAGAAGGGTCACGAACAACCGGTCCGCCTCCACCTCGGCCACCGCCAGCCGGGTGGCGCCCAGCGGGGCGCGCAGCGCCGCCGCCGCGGTCTCGCTCACCTCCCGGACCGTCGTCGCCCCCGCCAGCTCTGCCGACAGCCGCTGGACCCGCGAGACCTCGTCGGCGCTCGGCCGCAGATAGGAGGCGTCCGCCACGACACCGAGCATCCGGCCCGGGGCGCCGTCGGGCGCCGGGAGGATCCGGCAGCGCAGCCCCAGCCAGCGCAGCTCACCGCTGAGACAGCGGACCCGGAACGCGAGCTGGCGCTCCGCCGACGACCACAGTCCGGGCTCCACCACCGACATCAGCGCCGGTACGTCGTCGGGCACCGCGCAGGCGACCAGGGTCGTGGCCCGTCCGTCGAACTCCCCGTCCGGCAGCCCCAGCAGATCGAGCATCTGGTCGTCGGCTGTCATCGCCCCGGTGTCGAGGTCGATCGCGAAGGACCCGCTGCGCACCGGCACCAGTCCGGCACCCCCGTCCGGCACGGGCTCGCCCCGGCGCACCAGCCGTGACTGGAAGGCCTCGACCCCGGCCGCCACCTGGTCCGCGTACAGCTCCAGCAGTAAGCGCCGGTCGGAGTCGAACCCCTCGGGCGCGACCCCCGCCACCACCAGACACCCGCGGCGTCCGGCGTGCCCGCCGAGCGGCAGCACCGCCAGCGACGTCCCGTCGGGCCACAACTTGACCCGGTCCCGCAGCCCGTCGCCCGGCGGGTCCGGTAAGGACTCCGTACCGCCGTTCCCGGCGGAGTCGTCGGCGGTACGCGCGGCGAGCGCGGCGGGGTCCAGCCAGTCGGGTCTGCCGGTACGGAACGTTTCGGCCACGGGCGAGCGGGCGGACAGCCGGAACACCGGCGGCAGCTCGTATCCCGCGCCCGGCGCCTCGGCGGACTCGGCGAGAACCAGCCGGTCCCCGTCCTCGCCCAGCAGGTACACAGCCGCGCACCCGGCCCCGCAGAACGCAAAGTCTTGCCTGGTCAAGGCCCGTATCGCCCCCAAAGCCACGGCCTGCTCAGTGCCACGGCCCCCGCCGTGGCCGCCCACTCTATGGTGCCCGGCCCGCACGGGGGGAGACTTACCACGAGTGCCCCCGCCCGGTTGCCGAGGGCCGAGCGAATCCAAGCGCCGCCCGACACCCCGACAACTCGATGCCCCGGGGACGGGACGCGCCCCCGCCCCCCCAGCGGGACGCGCCCGGCGCGAGGCTAGAGCCTCCCCTTGCGCCGCTCCCCCAGAATCAGCAGCCCCAGGTAGGCCCCCCCGATCGCCATCGTGTAGATACCGACCGGCAGGTTCTCGAAGAGCGGCAGCTGCTGCGCGCACAGATCGGCCAGCACCAGCAGCAGTGCGCCCGTCAGCCCCGACAGCAGCAGATGCGGGCCGGGCAGCCGGGTCAGCCGCTTGGCGACCTGCGGCGCGGTCAGGGCGATGAACGCGATCGGCCCCGCCACGGCGACCGCTCCCGCCGCGAGCACGATCGCCAGCACCACGGCACCCGTCTTGGTCCGCCGCGGTTCGGCCCCCAGCCCCTGGGCGATGTCGTCGCCCATCTCTCCCGCGCCCAGCGGCCGGGCGAGCAGCGCCAGCGGCACGAGGGCCACCAGCAGGACCAGTCCGATCGTCGTCGCGTCGTCCCAGGACCGCGACGACAGACTCCCGTTGATGTACGCGGTCAGCGCCGACGCGTTGTCCCGCTCCATCGCGTAGACGACGTACTGCGTCGTGGCCTGGCAGATCGCCGCGACCCCGATACCGGCCACCACCAGCCGCCCCGGATTGCGGAACCCGGTACCCGTCGACACATAGACCAGCGCCATCGCGAGGACCGCCCCGACGAGCGCCCCGACGGGCACCGGCACCGTCCCGGTGAGGAAGAGCGCGGCGGTCGACGCGCCCGCGCCCGCCCCCGCGGCCACCCCGATCACATCCGGGCTGCCCAGCGGGTTGCGGGTGGCCGACTGGAAGAGCGCGCCGGAGAGCCCCAGGGCGCAGCCGGTACCCAGGGCCACGACGAGCCGGGGCCCGCGCAGCCGTTCCAGGACGAAGGCGTCACGGCCCTCGGCGCCGCCGGAGAGCGCCGAACCGAGCTCCGCCAGGGGAATGCCGAGCCGCCCCAGGGAGAGCGTCGCCGCCGATGCCAACGCGGTCAGCGCCAGCAGTCCGAGCGCCACGACCACGAGGCGCGGCCGGATCGCCACCGCCACCGGACCCAGCCGGATCAGCCCCCCGGGCCGCCCGGCCCGCTGCGGCACGCCCGGCTTGCCCGTCCCGGCCGCCTCGTCGGCTTTGTGCGGCTCCCGCTGGCCGGCCACCGGACCCGTACCGCCTCGTACCGTCGTCGTCCGTCGCGCGGTCATGCGTTCCCCCTCATCCGCCGGACCGCGACCAGCAGCGCGGGCGCCCCGATGAACGCGGTCACGACCCCGACCATCAGCTCTTGCGGCCGCATCACCACCCGCCCCACGACATCCGCGAGGAGCAGCAGCGTGGGGCCCGCGACGCACGCGAAGAGCATCTGGTGGCGGAAGTCGACACCGACGACGGCCCGCACGACATGCGGGACGGCGAGCCCGATGAAGCCGATCGGACCCACGGCCGCCGTCGCCGACGCGCTCAGCAGCGTCGCCGCGACCAGCCCGCCGGAGCGCACCAGCCACGGGCGGGCGCCCAGCGCCGCGGCCGTGGCGTCGCCGAGGGCGAGCGCGTTCAGTCCCCGGGCCAGGAGCAGCGCGAGCACCAGACCGGTGACGGCGAACGGCACCATGGCCCAGAAGATGTCGAAGTCACGGCCGCCGAGCGCGCCGACCACCCAGTAGCGGTAGCTGTCGAAGACCTGCGGCTTGGTAAGGGTCACGGCCTGGATGTAGGCCATCAGTACGGCGGTGAGGACGGCGCCCGCCAGCACCAGCCGCACCTGACCGCGGCCGGAGCCGCCCGAGCCGATCGCCAGGACCAGCACCCCCGCGGCGAGCGCCCCCGGCAGCGCCCACCACATGGCGGCCGTACTGCCGGTCGCGCCCAGGAAGGCGGTCGCGGTGACGATGCTCGCCGACGCGCCCGCGTTGATGCCCAGCAGTCCGGGCTCGGCGAGCGCGTTCCGGGTCACGCCCTGCATCAGGGTTCCGGCGACGGCGAGCGCGACACCCGCGAGCACCGCGAGCGCCGTCCGCGGATAGCGGCTCTCGACGACCGCGGTGATCTGCGCGTCGGCCGTCCCCGACAGCACGTCGACGACATCGCCGAAGGACGTCGTACGGCTGCCGAACATGACACTGGCGAAGAGCGCGAGGGCGAGCAGCGGCAGCCCCGCGGACATCCCGGCAACAACCCGCCGGGCGGTGCCGATGAGATCGTGGCCATGGTGGCGGTGCGGCCCTACTTCTTCGCGGCGGTGACGGCCTTGTCGATCAGCGGCAGGTACCGGTCGATCGTCCAGGGCACGGTCAGCGGGTTGATGATCGAGGACGCGGTCACGAAGGAGTTGTTGTCACCGACGACCACGGCACCCTTCTCGACCGCGGGGATGCCCGCGTACAGCGGCTGCTTCTCGATCTCCTGCCGGTTCTTCTCGTCCGTGTAGAAGGTGAAGAGCAGGTCGCTGTCCTTCAGCTTGCCGGCGTTCTCCAGACCGATCAGCGCCGAGTCGGTGCCCTTGGTCTCCGGGAACTGGTTCACCACCGGGTCGACGGTCAGACCGAGCGACGAGACCATCTTGACCCGCTGCTCCTCGGGCTTGAACACACCGAGGGTCCCCGGGCCGGTGTTGTAGACGTACGAGAACTTCAGGTCCTTGTACTGGGGACGGGTGGCCGCCGCGTCGGCGAGCTGCTTCTCGATCGTGGAGATCAGCTTCTTCGACTCGTCGGGCTTGCCCAGCGCCTTGGAGACGATCTCGATCTGCTGGTCCCAGTTGGTGCTCCACGGCAGGTCCGGGTAGGCGACCGTGGGGGCGATGTCCTTGAGGACGTCGTACTGCTTCTGCGTCACGCCCGACCAGGGGGCGAGGATGAGGTCGGGGTCCAGCTCCAGGATCGCCTCGGTGTCCAGCTCCTCGCCGCCCGTGAACTGCTTGGGCAGCTTCTCGCCCTTCTTGGTCACGGCCTCGTGGATCCAGGGGAGGTAGCCGGTCTTGTCGGCGCCCCACGGGTAGCTCTCGATACCGACCGGGGTGGTGCCGAGGGCGATCGCGGTCTCCGCCGAACCCTGGCCCAGGGTGACGATCCGCTTCGGCTCCTTCTTGATCTCCGCGGTGCCGAGCGCGCTCTTGATCGAGACGGGGAACGCGCCGCCGCTCTTCTCCGAGGACGCGGCGGAGTCCTTCTCGCCGTCGCTCTCCTTCGAGCAGCCACCGGCGGTGAGGACGACGGCGGCGGCCGTGGCCGCGGCGGCGAGCGCGCGGTGGCGCACGCGGGTGAACCCGAGCATGGATGTTCCTCAAAGAGTCGACGTGTGGAGCGTGATGCGCGAACGGCGCCGACCCGTGGGGGAAGCGTGTTCGAGTTAGGTAAGCCTAAGCTAAGGCTGTCTTGATGTTCAACTCTGGCCGAAAAACGTCGTCTGCGCCCGGTCCGGCGGGGTGCCGTCCGGACCGCCGGGGCGGCCTGGAAGCGGGGAGGACGCGTTCCGTACCGCCGGCGCGGGGGAGCGGCCCGACAGGGGTGGATCATTCGACTGCACCATCCCCGGCCGGTCCCTACGATGGTCGCCGACCGCTCATGCTCTCGACGGACGCGGGTGAGTTCTGGATGCAGACCACGTCGTGGCGGCCGGACGCCATCGACACCACGGTGCCGAGCGTGGCCCGGATGTACGACTACTACCTGGGAGGAAGCGACAACTACGAGGCCGACCGGATCGCGAGTGAGGAGTTGCTGAAGCAGGCCCCGAGTACCCGCGTGCTCGCGGTCAACAACCGGCGCTTCCTCCAGCGGGTGGTCCGGGTCCTCGCCCGCGACTACGGCATACGCCAGTTCCTCGACCACGGCTCGGGGCTGCCCACCCAGGACAACGTCCACCAGATCGCCCAGGCGGTCGACCCCGCCAGCCGCGTCGTCTACGTCGACAACGACCCCATCGTCCTCGCCCACGGCCGGGCGCTGCTCGACGAGAACGAGCACACCGCCGTCATCCAGGCCGATATGCGGGACACCGACGGGATCCTCGGCCACGAGGAGACCCGCCGCCTGATCGACTTCCGCCGGCCCGTCGCCGCCCTCTTCGTCTCGGTCCTCCACTGCGTCCCGGACCGGAGCGACCCCGGCGCCCTGCTGCGGCGGGTCGCCGACCACCTGGCGCCCGGCAGCTTCCTCGTCGTCTGCCAACTCGTCAGCGACCGGCCCGAGATCCGCCGGTTCGTCACCGACTTCATGGCCGATGTCACAGGTGACACCTGGGGCCGCGTCCGCGAGGAGCACGAGGTGCGCGCCTTCCTCGACGGCTTCGAGATCCTCGAACCCGGCCTGGTCGAGGTGTCGACCTGGCGCCCCGACAGCGATCTGGCGCCGGTGCAGCAGACCGACGAGTGGCTCGAGTGGGGCGGCGTGGCCCGGATCGGCTGACCGCCCGCCCCGGGCCGGCGACCGGGCTGGGGCAACCGCTCAGCGCCCCCAGAGGACCCCGAGCTGCCGGCGCAGCATCCGCGCGGACTCCACCGGCGTCAGCGCGCACGCCCCCAGACGGTCCAGCATCGTGCGGTACTCCTCGACGACCGCCGGCTTCTGGCTGAAGGTGGAATCCGTCAGATGCTCGATGTACACCGCGTCCTTCAGATCGCTCAGCGCGAACCGCAGGAACGTCACCCCGGTCCCGATGCCGATCGTCGCCGACACGTCCAGCGGCGCGATCTGCAGCGTCACCCGGGGCCGCTCCATCAGCGCCAGCAGATGCTCCAGCTGCGCCCGCATCACGGCGGGCCCGCCGACCGTCCTGAGCAGTACCGACTCGTCGATGACCGCCCACAGCCGGGGAGCGTCCGGCAGTTCGAGCTGCCGCTGCCGCTCCTGCCGCAGCTCCACCCGGCGCTCCGTCTCCCGGGCCGGGAGACGTCCCGGCCCCGCCTTGATCACGGCATGGGTGTACGACGGGGTCTGCAGCAGCCCCGGGACGTAGAAGGGCTCGTACGTCCGGATCCGCTCGGCCGCGCCCTCCAGGGCGACCAGCGGGGTGAAGAAGTCCGAGAGCACATCGCTGAACGAGCGCCACCAGTCCGGCCGGTGCGACTGCTCGACGAGCCGGATGAACTCGTCGACGCGCTCCTCGCCCCCGACCCCGTACAACCGGAGCAGGGCCAGGGCGTCCGCCCGCTTGCAGCCGTGCCGGCCGAGTTCGATCCGGCTGGTCTTCGACCGGGAGAAGCCGAGCCGGGCGTCCACATCGGCGGGGTCGAGCCCGGCGGCGAGCCGCAGTTCGCGCAGTTTTCCGCCGAGGATCAGCTTGAGCGCCGTGGGATTCTTCTCCACGGTCCCCAGGGGCCGGAGAAACCACGACTCGTGGGGATCGGCTGCTGCCATGGTGTGCTCCTGCGGCGCGGGAAAGACATGAGCGGTGACGAGGTCCGAAGATCGTTGAAGAAGAGGGTCGGGACGGCTGCGGCGGAAATGAACGGCGAATGAGTGTCGAGAGGCGACCGGGAAACCGGTGGCCGAACGAGAAGGAAAGAAACCCAGTATCCACTATCGGCACCCGCCCGGGCAGGGCCCCCGCACTCCTGCCCGGTCCGCTCAGCCGATCATCGTGTCGAACTCGCCGTCCCGGGCGCCGGCCACGAACGCGGCGACCTCGTCCCGGGTGTAGATCAAAGCGGGTCCATGGGGGTCGCGGGAGTTGCGTACCGCCACCGCGCCCCCGGGGAGCACGGCCAGTTCCACACAGTTTCCCGTGGCGTTGCTATGGCTGCTCTTCGTCCAGGTGACCGAGGGCAGCGCGGTCGCCCGCATGCCGTTGAAGATCCGTTCCACTGCAAGAGCCCCTCTTCGTACGGGTGTTCCGTCGTCCCACTCTCCAATGCCGCGAAACCGGAATGCAATCCCAGCTGCAATTGCATGCGCGGGAACGGCGCCGACATGCTCGTCCTTCGTAACGCTGTTGACGCGATGTCAGCGAATCCGGTGTTCAGGGCGGTACGACCCAGGGCGAACCCCCTGCCCGCACCGCCCCACGCCCCCGCCCCCGCCACGACAGCCGCCCCGCCCCCGCCACGGAACCGGAACCTCCACCGTCCTGCCCCAGATGCCCTTGAACCCCCGGGGCGAGAGCAGCCCGCCCGAGCGATCGCCCCGGGGAACGTCCCCGCCCCGGTGCCCCGTTGATCCTTCTGCGGGAGAGGAGGACCTCGTGAAGAGGACACGGCAGCGCGACCGCGACATGCCAGGACCCCGAGCGCCCTGGGACGAGATCGTGCCGGGGCTGTGGATGGGCGGTCACTACTGGACCGATCCCGCCGGTGAGCTCCGCCCGGTCTTCGTCGGCGGCGAGTTCGACCTGGTCGTCAGCCTGTTCATCCGATCCGGTCACGGGCCAGGGCCGGACATCGAGCACCTTGTCGCCGAGATCCCCGATGCCCCGCTCACTTCCGATCAGATCGGCGCGGTGCAGCGACTCGCGCACATCACCGCAAGCGCCGTGCAGGAGGGACGTACCACCCTCGTCCGTTGCCACTCCGGCTACAACCGCTCCGGCCTCGTGGTGGCGCAGGCACTCATGCGACAGGGCCACCAAGCCGCCACCGCGATCCAACGCGTTCAAGAGAGACGATCCCCCTGGGCCTTGAACAACGCGACCTTCAGGAACTACCTGACCACCGGTCTTGACGTCGCCCGCCTCCTGACCGGGCTCCGGGGTTAGGGCCTCTTTCGCACGCGCTCAGGGCGTCACGGGGATCACCACCACCGTGATGTTGTCCTCGCCGCCCGCGTCCAGCGCGTAGCGCACCAGGGCCCGCGCGTCGTCGAGCGGAGTGTCCGCGCGCGGGCGTACCGCCGGTACGCCCGACTCCCCGGGCCGGGCGAGACAGCGCCACAACCCGTCCGAGCACAGGATCAGCCGCCCCGCCTCCCGAGGCCGCCGCCCCACCACCTCCGGCTCGCACTCCCCGGCGTCCGCACCCAACCACGCCGTCAGCGCCTCGTGCCGCCCGCTGTCGTCCCGGGTCAGGGGTGCCACCGGCCCCACGGCGCCCACGACACAGGTCGTCGCCGGGGCCGGTCCCGCTCCGGCGGCCAGTGCCGTCACGGCGCGCCCCGCGCGCCGCAGCGCCTCGTACAGCGCCGACTCCGGCAGCTCCCCGGCCGTCAGCAGCCGGCCGGCCACGGCGGCGGCCGTGTCCGCGGCGATCCGCGCCGCGCGTTCCGCCCGCGGCGCCATCGACACCCCGTCGGCCACCACCCCCACCGTCCACTCCCCGGACGGGCCCGCCGCCAGCGCCAGGGCGTCGGCGTTGATTTCCCGCCGGAGACCGCGGTCACCGACGCCCGCCGCCCCCGACGCCACGGCGACCTCCAGCCGGGCACGGAACCCGGGCCGGACATGGCCGCAGTCCCAGCAGTGGCCGTCCGGGGCGACGGGGCCCCCGCAGCGGGGACAGGACGAGGGGAGCGCGGCAGCCGGCGACGGCGGGAGAGAAGGCATCGAACGGGCATTGTGTCCGATCCGGGCCCCGCAGGACCGGACAATCCCCGCGGCGCCGGGCCCGCGGCCCCGCCGTGCGGCCTCACCCGAACGGGCCTAAATTAGGGGAAGTCGTCCCTTGTTCCGGCAGGAGGACCGTTGTGAACCGTTCGCCACTGCGATGGCGCGCCGCCTCGGTGGCCGCCGCGACGGCCGGACTGCTGGCCGTACCGGCCTCCACGGGCCTCGCCGCCGCGGCCCCCGCGCCCGCCGCCGTCTCCACCGCCTTCGCACCGGCCCCCGCCGTCACCACACCACCACCACCACCGTCGTCGTCGTCCGACGCGTTCGCCGAACTCGACGCGTCCGTCGCCGAGCGGCTCGACGACGCGATCGGCGACGTACTGCGCGAGACATCGGTACCCGGAGTGACGGTCGGCCTGTGGGCCCCCGACAAGGGCAGCTACGTCCGCTCCTTCGGCGTCGCCGAGAAGTCGCCCCGCACCCCCATGGAGTCCGATCTGTTTATGCGGATCGGCAGTGAGACCAAGACCTTCACCGTCACCGCCCTGCTCGAACTCGTCGACCGCGGCGACGTCGCGCTCGACGACCCCATCGGAAAGTACGTCGACGGGGTCCCGGGCGGCGACACCATCACCCTGCGCCAGCTCGCGGGCATGCGCAGCGGCCTCTTCAACTACTCCGAGGACGACGGCTTCTTCAAGGCCCTGACCACCGACCCGACCCGGCACTTCAGCCCGCAGGAGCTGCTCGACTACGCCTTCGACCACCCGGTGCTGTTCCCGCCGGGGGAGAAGTTCGACTACTGCAACACCAATCTCATCCTGCTGGGCCTGGTGATCGAGAAGGTCGGCGGCCAGCCGCTGAACCGCTTCATCCAGCAGAACGTGCTCGACCCGGCCGGTCTGAACGACACCCTCTTTCCTGTCGGGGCGGAATTTCCCAGCCCGCACGCCCACGGCTATACGAACCAGACCGCGACGGGGAAGGTCGAGGACGCCACGGACTGGAATCCCTCCTGGGGCTGGGCCGCCGGCGCCATGATCTCCACCCTGGACGATCTGCGGAGCTGGGCCCGCACTCTGGCCACCGGCACCCTGCTGACCCCCGCGACCCAGGCCGAACGGCTCGACGACCGCTCCGACATCGCTCCCGGTCTCTCCTACGGGCTCGGCATCTTCGAGACCCACGGCTGGATCGGCCACAACGGATCCCTGCCGGGGTACGAGTCCGTGACCGTCTACCTCCCGGAAGCCCGGGCCACCATGGTCATCGTCCTCAATACGGACATCCTCCACGACGGTACGGAACCGAGCACCCTGTTCGCCGAGGCGGTCACCGGGATCGTCTCCCCGGACCACGTCTACACCGTCCCGTCCGGCACCGCCCCTTCGTCGACCACATCACCCTCCACATCACCGTCACCCTCTACGTCACCGTCACCGTCGGCGTCGCCGTCCGACCAGCCGTCGCCGTCGAGTCCGGCGACCGGCACCGACTGACCCGACGCCCCCGGAGCCGTACGAAACCGGCCTGGCCGCGAGATCACCCGCCCGGCCCCCACCACGGCCCCGTCGCACCCGCATTCGAGCGATCCCGCCCCGGTACCGGCGTGTGCCGGAGCCCGCGCGCCCGGCCCCGGCCCACAGTGGGAGATCCGAACTCCCCCTCACCGACCAGGGTACGGACATGCCATACGAGACCCCGGCCGTGGGCCGCCGCAGACTGCTTCTGATGGCCCCCGCCGCCGCGGCCGCCGCGACCGTCGCCGATCCGGCCAGGGCCGACGCACTCACCGCCCCGGCCCCGGCCGCGCCGGCGCCCGGTGGCTACCCGGGCGCCGACGCCCGCGCCGCCCGCATCGACGTCCACCACCACTACACCGCCCCCGCCTGGCTCGCCTGGGCCGAACGCGCGGGACTGGTCGACCCCGCCCAACTGCCCTGGTGGACCCGATGGGACCTCGACACCACCCTCGGTCTGATGGACCGGGCGGGCATCGCGACGGCGGTCGTCAGCCCCGCGATGCCCGTCCGCGGCTTCGCCTCCCCGGCCCAGCGCAAGGAGAGCCTCGCCGTCGCGCTCGACGCCGTCGCCGAACTCACCGCCGCCCACCCCGACCGGTTCGCCTTCTTCACCCCGGTCTTCCCCGACGACCTCGAAACCTCCCGCTGGTCCCTCGCCCGGGGCCTCGACGAACTCGGCGCCGTCGGCGTCCAGACCCGCGCCAACACCCGCGGCGTCTACCTCGGTGACCCCTCGCACGACCGGCTGCTCGCCGAACTGAACGAACGCTCGGCTGTGATCAACACCCACCCCCACGAACTGCCCGGCACCGACCCCGCCAAGCCCGCCGTCCCGGGGATCCCCGCCTTCTACTGCGACTTCCCCCTCGACACCACCCGCGCCGCCGTCAACCTGATCCTCAACGGCACCCTCGACCGCTACCCCCGGCTCTCCTTCGTCCTCCCGCACGGCGGCGGTTTCCTTCCCTATATCGCCACTCGCATGGAAGCCTTCGCCCACTTCCTCACCCCGGAGATCGACGCTGCCCGGGTCCGCGACCACCTGCACCGCTTCTACTACGACACCGCCGCCCCCCTCGGCGAGGCCGCCGCCTCCGCCCTGCTCACCGTCGCCGACCCCACCCGGATCCTGTACGGCAGCGACTGGCCCGCCACCTCGGCCGCCACCATCACCGGTGTTGCCGAACCGGCACTGGACCGGGAGAGCGGGCTGACCGTACTCCAGCGCCGGCGCATCAACCGCGACAACGCCCTGCGGCTGCTGCCGTCCCTGACCCGCTGAACCCCGTCAGCGCCCCCGCCCCTCACACCTCCGGGCGCGGGGGAGCGGCGGGCGGCGGCCCCAGCGTCGTCGTCCCCGGCGCCGCCCGGTACCCGAGACCCGTGCGGTACGCGTCCATCGCCGCCTCCACCCGCCCCGCCCGGCGCAGCAGATCCCCCAGCAACCGGCACAGATCCGCCAGATCGCCGCTGGCACCGCTGCGCTCCAGCAGCGCCAGCGCCTTCACATAGTGCTCCTCCGCCGCCTCGATCTCCCCGCGTTCCTCCGCGATCAGACCGAGCAGCCGGTGCGCCCCGCCCGCGTGGACCGCGCCGTGCCGGTCGTCCAGCCGCAGCAGGGTCCCCGCGACCTCCGCCGCCTGCTCGTAACGGCCCATCCGCCGCAGCACATCGGCCAGCTCCACCTCCACCTGCGCGGTGAACAGCGCCGCCCGCCGGGCCCGCAGCATGTCCCGGGCCGTCCGCAGCTCCTCCTCAGCCAGGGCCAGCTCGCCGCCCTGCGCGTGGACGTAACCCCGCATCCAGTGGCAGTGCGCGAGATCCGTACCGAGCCGCAACTGCCGGTAGATCGTCTGCGCCTTCGCCAATGACGCGTCCGCGTCCACGATCCGGCCCTCGGCGAGGAACGTCCTGGCCACCTGCCGGTGCATCCCCGCCACCAGCGCCGGATCGTTCACCCGCGGCGCCAGCGACAGCGCCAGCTCGGCCGCGTGCGCCGCCCGGGCGTGCGCCCCCATATCGATATACGGCCCGATCACGGCCGCGTACAACAGGACCAGCGCCTCCGGGTCCGCGAGCCCGCTCGTACTCAGCTCCTCGATCGCCGACTCCAGCAGATAACAGGCGTACCGCAGCTCCCCGGCGAGCAGATGCGCCACAGCCCGGCCCCGTACGGCCCGGGCCCGCCGGGGCAGCGGCGCGCCGGCCAGCAGCCGCTCCGCCTCCTCGAAACACCCGAGGGCGCGCTCCAGATCCCCCGTCTCCAGCGCGCAGTCCCCACGCCCCAGCAGGGCCTCCGTCCGCTCCGCGGCGAGTTCGAGCCGCCCGGCCTCCTCCGCCAGCCGCTCGAACAGCTCCGCGGCGTCCACGGCGGAGCCGGTCGCCAGCTCCCGCTGGGCGTCCGTGAGGGCGAGCCGCAGCTCCGTCGCCAGCCGCGCGGGCCGCCCGGTCGTCAGCTCCTCCACCGAGGTGCCCAGCCGCTCGGCGAGAAACCGCAGCGCCGCCTCGGACGGTTTGACGCGGCCCGCCTCGACGGTGGAGATATACGCCGGTGTGTACGACGGCTCCGCCAACTGTCGCTGGGTCAGACCCAGTTGTTTCCGGAGCCGCTGGACCCGGCGTCCGATCCCGGCCTGATCGTCCATCGAACCGCCTTGCACGTCGAACCCCCCTGATCGCTCGGACTCCCAGTATCCGTCGTCGGCGACCATTGCGCGGGCCGCGGGCGGAGCCCTAACTTAAGAACGCCGTTCATAGGACTTAATGCTTTGCTTAACTTCCTCAGGGGAGGGGCCGCATGCCCTCGTTCATCAGGCGCGGAGCCATCACGGCGGCCGGGGTCGCCGCCGCCGTCACCGCCGCGCTCGCCCTAGCGCCCGGCGGCGCCGTCGCGGCCGACGGGCCGACCGTCCCGCCGCGGGTCGAGGTCGAGATACCCGGCCCGGAGCACGGCGAGGCCGCCGGCTCCGGCCATACCCTCGTCCCGGCCGAAGGCCGCGACCGCCCCGCTCCCCGCCTGTCGGCCGCCGAGTCCGCGGCCGACGGCCGCGTCACCCGTATCGAGGGGACCGGCACCACCGCCGACCGGCTCGACATCGTCGTACTCGGCGACGGCTACACCGCCGCCGAACTGCCCGAGTTCCACGAGGACGCCCGGAAGATCTGGGAGCAGACCGCCGCCGTCGAGCCGTACACGACCTACCGGGGCCTGTTCAACGTCTGGGCCGTCGACGCCGTCTCCAACGAGTCCGGCGTGACCGGCGACCCGGACCGCGCCACCGTCCGCGACACCGCCATCGGCTCCTACTTCTGGTGCGGCGACATCGAGCGGCTCCTCTGCGTCGACCAGACCAAGGTCGACCGCTACGCCGCGAAGGCGCCCGAGGCCGATCTCGTCGTCGTCCTCGCCAACAGCGCCAAGTACGGCGGCGCGGGCTACAACGAGCCCAGCCAGAGCCTCGGTTACGAGGGCATCGCCACCGCCTCCGCGGGCAACCCCCGCTCCGGCCTCGTCGCCATCCACGAGACCGGGCACTCCCTCGGCAAACTCGCCGACGAGTACTTCTACCCGGGCTACCCCGGCTACGAGCAGTACACCGGGCCCGAGCCCGCCGACAGCAACATCTCCACCCTCGACGCGGCCGCCATCGGCGACCGGCGCGTCAAGTGGCACCGCTGGCTCGGCGAGCAGTCCCCCGACGGCGGCACCGTCGGCGCCTACGAAGGCGGCGGCTACTTCGTCAAGGGCCTCAACCGGCCCACCGAGAACTCGATGATGCGCTCGGTCGACAAGCCGTTCAACCTCCCCGGCACCGAGGCGATGATCGCCGGCTTCTACCGGCACGCCAAGCCGGTCTCCGCCGTCACCCCCACCGACCGCACCCTGCGGATCCGCCACACCGCCGAGGCCGCCCCCGTCGAACTCTCCGCCGCCGACGGCCACCGGCTGACCGTCCGCTGGTACCTCGACGGCAAGGAACTGCCCCGGCTCGCGGGCCGCAGCAAGGTCAGGGTCGCCGAACTGGCCCCGCGCCTGCTCGATCTGCGCACCCACCGGCTGACCGTCACCGCCGAGGACCGCACCCCCTCGGTACGCGACCCGAAGACCGCCGCGACGATGAAGGCGTCGGTCACCTGGTCCGTACGCCTCTGACCGGCCCCACGGCCCCGGTGTCCCGTCCCGCGCCCACCCCC